>SPCK01000259.1 GCA_004525355.1 Spirochaetales bacterium | reverse complement strand
GTAGGAACGTGAATACGTCCCTTGTACGCGAGTATTCGATCATATGTCCTGAGCGCCTTGGCGAAAAACGCGCCGAACACTCCGGGAAGACGTAAACCCGGACCGAGGCAGGCCTTGGATATAAAGACGAGGGCCTCGAAGGTTATGGCTTTCTCAAAACCTCCCCGCAGGGCAGTCTCGGTGATGATCAGGGGACCAAGTACCAGGAGCTTTCTTCCCAGCGGAACCAGGAGATTGGCCGTCACGATACCGGTCATGACGAGTACAGTGGTAAGTGGAGAAAGCCTGCGCCCCGAGAACCAGGCCGCCACCACAGCCGCGGCCAGAATGATGCATCGGCCGATCAGCGAAGGCTGAAAGAGAAGGACGAGAGAGATGCTTGCGCCGGTGAGGGCGATCCTGCCGGGGGAGAAAAGCGACTCCCATCGTTCGCGGCGGTGCGCCCTATCCACGATCTTCCTTAATAACCCGGGCAAGCCACTTGGAACGCGATGCGAACAACTCGGCGAAGACGCCAAGGGCGAGCCCGCTCAAAAGGCCAAGGCCGAGGAAGGCCGGCAGCATGTAGCGTGCGCTCGGCCCGAATACGAAGACCCTGGCGAGCCCGACCTGGATCAAATTGGATGCGAGCGCCCCGGCCACGCACAGGCCGACGTACGAGAGCCGGTCGGGACCCGCGATTACTCTAAGCCCTCGCATGACCAGAGCACTCGCCATCGTACCGGCCAGTGAAAACAATGCTACGTATGAGAAAAGCGAGCCCGAGAGGATGCTCATGCCCAGTACCTTGACCAGGGCAAGGATCATGTACGAGCCGAACGGCAACAGATCCACGGCGAACAATATTGGAAGGTTCGCCAGCCCCAGCCGCATGAAGGGAATCGGCCTGGGCAGCATATACTCGACCGCCGACAGGAAGAAAGCCAGTGCAGCCAGAAATGAAGCGAGCTTCCTGCGATCTTCAGCGTACGATGGCATCAAGCTGCTCGCTTTCGTCGTGGTCGCCTTCGACCCGCATGAAAATGCCGTTGGGGAGGCAGGCCGTCCAGTCGCCGCTGTCGCGGACCGGTTTGGAATTGACGCAGATTTGGTTTTTGCAGGGGGATTGCGTAACTCGGGCCTGGCCGTTTTCAATCACTATGGTCTCGGGCCCAAGAGGTCCATCCACATGAATGGTCCGATCCTCGGAGAGCGGGTAGATCCATTCGTCGGCTTGGTTGGAGACGACCAGATTGGCGGGAGCTGGCCCGCCATAGATTACGGCAGCCGAGAGTGCGAAACCTCCGAATGCCGTGATTATGACTAGAAGATCGAGAAATTTCGGCCGGAAACGGGAGCCCCGGGATCCTGCGGAGTCGAAGCCGCCGCCATCCGGAGCGATATTCCCGGCTTTCATTTCAGTTGCAGCCGCCGCAGCTGCAACCGCTGGACCCTTCGCTGTCGCCGCATTCGCAATCGTCGCCGCACTCTTGGTCGCCGTGGACATGGCCGTGGGAAAGTTCTTCCTCGCTGGCCTCTCGGACGTCCTTGACTGTGACGCTGAAGTGCAAGTCCTTGCCGGCCAGGGGATGGTTGGCGTCGACCTTTACGTTGTCGCCGTCCATGCTGACGACGGTGACGATGTGCGTGCCGTCTTCCTGCTGGGCCTGGAACTGCATGCCCAGCGAGATCTTCTCGGGCTCGGCAAAATTGGACTTGGCAACGTCGAATACCAGCTCGTCGTCACGCTCGCCGTAGCCCTCTGTGGGCGCTATGACGCAATTGACGGCATCGCCGATATTCTTGCCTTCGAGCTGGCGCTCGAGACCGGGGATGATGTTGTCGTTACCGTGCAGGTATACGAGCGGCTCGCCTTCGGAGCGATCGATGAGAGCGCCGGAGGCGTCCTTGAGTTCATAGTCGATAGAAACGACACGGTCCTTCTGGATCGTCATGTAAGCCTTCCTTTTGGGGAAACGGATATGGACGGGCGAGACCGAACGGAACGGAAAAACATTGGAGGTAGCGGACATGCCGCGGATAATCCGTGATGGATGCGCCTGATCGTCCTGTATAAGATATAATCAAGAGGAGAGATGTTCAAGTACCGAGCAGCGATTCCCGTTTCCGTCGATCGAGTCTGCCATGAATCCGTGACGGTGGCTTTGAAAAAAAGCTACCCTCCGTGCTATAGTCCCGGTCTGGATCGCTGGAGCTTCGCATGCGGGTGATATATCGTGGAGGTTTTTGCAATGTCTACACTTCAGGCGTTCGTGCTTGGATTGTTTCAGGGCGTGGCCGAGTTCCTGCCCATATCGTCCAGCGGCCACCTGCTGGTCTTCAAGGATCTGATGGGATTGGCCGAAGTACCGGCGCTTTTTGACGTGGTACTGCACGTGGCCACGCTTTTTTCAATTCTCGTGGTATTCCGACGACGCGTTTTCGGAATCATCCGGTCGATCGGGCGCTGGATGCTTCGCAGCGCCGACGTGAGCGACGCCGTGAACCTGGCTATCGTGCCGCCCGCGATCGTTGCTACCGCTCTGACCGCGATCGTGGGCTACGCGGCAAGCAAGATCGACCTTTCCGCCAAGCCAGCAGTCGTCGCCGGTCTTTTCATCGTTACCGCCCTGATCCTGATCGGATCGAGCTTTCCGCGTGGTACCGATGGCTATCGTGACCTGAGGTTCCGGCACGGCCTGATAACCGGAATCGCGCAGGGCATCGGAGTATTCCCCGGCATCAGCAGGTCGGGCATAACCATCAGCGCGGGCTTGGCTGCGGGCATGAAGCGCGAAGAGGCTGGAGAGTTCGCATTTCTTCTGGCCATTCCCGCTATCCTGGGTGCCCTGGTGCTGCAAATCAAGGATATGGGGGACTTGGCCGCGTCGGTTGCGCCGCTCCAGCTCGTGACGGCGGCCCTTTCGGCCTTCCTGTCCGGTATTGCGGCGCTCATGATCCTCCTGCCCATCGTCAGGAAGGGCAGGCTGGCATGGTTCGCCGTCTACCTGATTCCGGCCGGTATCCTGGGATTGTTCATCCTGTGATTACGGGTCGCCGCCTACGCGCCGATAGTTGAATAATGGATTACTCGGAAACTTCGA
Organism: Spirochaetales bacterium; assembly: GCA_004525355.1. Lineage (GTDB taxonomy): Bacteria > Spirochaetota > Spirochaetia > Treponematales > UBA12059 > UBA5200. The sequence continues at coordinate 939 of SPCK01000259.1, read as the reverse complement.
CGACGCAACGCCCTTCCTGGCTCGCCATAACCACGGGGATCATATTCTCGCTCGCGGGTATAGCCTTGTTCACCGAGTTGATGCTCGGGCTACTTGCGGGCTCGGACCGGATGGCCGGACTGGCTGGATTCCTGTTGTCCGGACTGTCCTGGGCTGCCTTTTTCCTGCCCGCCTACTTCTGGACCGCCGCGGTGGTATTGTTCATCCCCGGTTTCCGGAAAGACCTCCTGTTTGCCCTTGTCGGCAGCCTTGTTCCATTCGCAGCCATGGCCGCTCTTGCTCGCTTCCTCGATGATACGGAAGGTTGGTTCGGCGCGTGGCCGGCTTTCAGGGCGCTCGGTGCGACAGGCACTGCGCTATTGTGGGGTGGACTGGCGCTGATATCGGCTTGCGGCGTACTGGTTCTCAGGGCGCGCCTGTTCGGGCCGGATGGCATCATGGCGACCGGACCAAGACCGGCCGGTGAGGCCCTGCTCGGCGGAAACAGCGGCGTAGCGTCCGCTGGTACGCGTCGCTGGAAGAGCCTGTGGGGCGAGAAACGGCCCGATGCGGTATCCGCCGAACGAGCCGGCGCCTCAGTGGAATCGGGGCGGGAGCCACCGACCGTCGTGCCTTCAGGCGACGCGGCTGGGTACGACTTCAAGCTTCCCGATATGCCCCCGTCGCTCAAGCTGGCGTCACTGGCTAGGGCGACCTTCCGCGATCGCACCGATGACCCGATGCCCGAGGGAACTGCCGGCATCGCGGAATTTGACAACGACGCCATGGTTGAAGATGTTGAAGAATTGGGCGACGCATCCGAGTTTGATTCCGATGAGCCTATCCCCGTCATGTTCGGCCGTCAGGGTTCGCGATCGATCGCTGCCGAGTACGGCGAATCCATACCGGGCTCGGATAACCCGGCCGAGGATCCCGCCCTGTCCGCTGAATTTTGGAGCG
>SPCK01000121.1 GCA_004525355.1 Spirochaetales bacterium | reverse complement strand
TCCGCTCACGCTTGCAATCATCCAGGGACTGCTTGTTCGCGTCGGCAAGGAAACCTACTCCATTCCCATCACGAGCGTTATCGAGAGCCATCGCATCAAGCCCTCGGACATCAAGATGATCGACAATTACGAAGTTTTCAATGTGCGAAACGATGTCGTGTCCCTCCTGCGCCTGAACCGTCTTTTCAGGATCCAGACCGACGAGAGGGGCGAGTACTGCTTCGTCGTTATCGTGGGGACCGCGGACAAGCGCATGGGATTGATGGTCGACTCGCTGGTCGGTGAGGAAGATGTTGTTATCAAGCCGCTTCACGATCAATTTACCAATTCGCCCGGCATAGCCGGCGCATCCATCCTGGGCGACGGTTCGGTCTGCCTGATTATCGACGTGAGCCAGCTTCTCGAGCTGGGACAGAAAAAGGAGCTCGAGGAGCGCCAGCGCCTCGAGATGGCCATACGATGACAACGATGGGAGCGCGGGCCCTATGAGTGTACAAACTGCCGAAGACCAGGCTGCCCGCAAGGGCCAGGAAGCAAAAAAGGAACGTGCCGAGAAGATAGACTTCAAGATGGTCACCTTCGTCCTCGGGGGCAAGGAATACGGCATAGACATCATGAACATCAAGGAAATCGCCCATGCCAGTCGGTTTACCTACGTTCCCAATTCCGATGCTTTCGTGCGGGGCGTGTACAACCTGCGCGGTGACATAATCTCGGTGATCGATCTCCGGGTGATGTTCCACTTGCCGGCCGAGCGTAAGGACGACACTGCCCTCGAGAGTCTTCTGATCCTGCGCATCGAGGAACATGTATTCGGCGTGATCGTTGACAATATCGACAAGGTGGTCGGGGTAGCCAGTACCAGCATCCAGGCACCCCATCCTATTTTCGGCGATATCAACGTGAAGTATATCAAGGGAATTATCGAGAATCAGGGCAAGCTATATATCATCCTGAATGTGGAAAAACTTTTTGCGCCTCCAAATGCGGAAGACGGTGATCAGGAGAGCATCAAACCAGTCGCGTATAGCAGGGCTCTGGCGCAAACGGAACGGGTGACCGTGGCCGCGCGACGCGTACCTTCCTCCGATGTCAACATGGACTTCATCAAGGAGACGCTCGCCGCGTTCAAGCGATTTTCCGTTTCCCGTGTTAATCAGTCTTGGTTTGATGCCCGCTATCTTGAATGGAAGAAGCTTCGTCCGTCGACTGATATTCAACTTAAAGACGAATCTGAAGCCAATCAGTTTCTAGAAACATTCTACTCGAATTGCACGGGAGAATTGTGGTCGGAAGAGTACGCGAGCAGGGTCATGGCTTCTTTACCTGCGATCCAGTCGCGGGGGATAAATATCTGGAATCCTGGCTGCGGTAAGGGTTATGAATCCTATTCCCTGGCCTGCCTGCTCAAGAAGACATATCCGGAAGCCAGGATCAAGATCTGGGCAAACGATTCTGATCTTCTGGCTATTTCCATGGCACCCAATATGGTGTTCAACATGGAGAACGTGCCCGAGATGTATCGCGATTTCATGGTCAAGGGAAGAAATGGCTGGACCTTTATTCAGCACCTCCGGGATTCGATCTTTTTCGAGTTCCACGATGTCATGAACGCCAATCCCATACCGCCGGTGGATCTGATCTTGTGTCGTGATACCGTTTCTTTCCTGGAGGAAACTGATCAGATGCACCTTCTGGCTGATTTTATTGAAAAGGCCAAGGAAAGCGCGGCCCTTATCCTTGGCAGCAATGAGACGATGCCCATCGAGGGCTGGGCCAGGTCCGGTTCGGCAGGGGTTTCCGTATACGTGAAAGGTTTCCACCAGGAATCCAATTAATGAAGAACGGGAGAACGGCATGAGAGTAGAATATATCAACCCATTCGTCGAGAGCGCCTTCAATGTAATGAAGGAAGTGCTTCAGGCCGATGTCCATCGCGGGGAACTGTTTCTCAAATCCACCTCCATGCCGGTTATGGGCGTGGCTGCCATCGTAGGGTTGGCAGGCGACGTGGAGGGCAGGGTACTGTTCGACATGGACAAGAAAACGGCCCTGAGTATCGCGTCCGCGATGAATGGAGAAGATCTCAAGACTATGGATGACTTGGTCAAGGCGACGATTACTGAGCTTGCCAACATGATCACTGCGCAGGCGGTAACAAAGTTGCATGAGCTGGGATTTCGCTTCGACCTGACGCCGCCGGCGATCTTTACCGGCGAGAACATGGAAGTAAGTAACCAAGACGTTGAAGCCCTGATTGTTCCCATGGAAACGCCCCAGGGCAAGGTCGAAATCAACGTGGCCATTCGAGAACGGGCTTGACGGAGGCGACATGAAGACGAAGGAAGATTTTCCGTCCATCAACGAACGAAAACCCGAAGGCCTCAAGCCCGACGGCACGCCGTACCGAATTTTGGTGGTGGATGATTCCATGTTCGTTGCCAAGCAGATAACCCAGATACTGACTTCGGAAGGGTATAACGTAATAGGGCAAGCCGCTGATGGGCTTATCGGCTATGAACGATACAAGGAACTCTTCCCAAATGTGGATCTGGTAACGATGGATATTACCATGCCCAATATGGATGGTTTGACATCACTACAGAAAATCATTGAATTTGACAAGAAGGCGCGAGTGATAATGATCAGTGCCTTGGGTAAGCAGGACTTGGTGAAGCAGGCGCTTCTGACCGGAGCCAAGAATTATATCGTCAAGCCGCTTGACAGGAAAAAGGTTTTGGAACGGATCCAGCATGTACTTTCCAAGTAGTGGGAGGATGGCATACTACCGTCGCTTGTCTTGACACGGCATGTGTCCTCTTGGTATAAATACACACCGTCGGGGATATCCTGCCGGTCATTCCGGGCGGTTAGCTCAGTTGGTTAGAGCACCAGTATGACACACTGGGGGTCGTTGGTTCAACTCCAATACTGCCCATCAATCCTTTTGTAACGGCGGACCCGCGGTTACAAAAGGATCTTTTTTTTATCCTGCACGAGTATCGTGTACGTTTCCATATAAAGTTGCTATGCGTTTGCTTCCGCCAGAAGCTTCTCGGTGACCATCGAAATTGCAAGTAATTTCTCATCGTGGCCAAAGGACCCCGCAAGTTGGAGCCCGAGGGGAAGCCCGTCATCGGACAGGCCGTCGGGTATGGCAATCGTGGGTACTCCAGCGTGGGTCCAAGGCAGGTTCATGACCGGGTCCCCGGTCGAAGAGAGGCCGGCCAGAGCCGGGCCCGGAGCGGCGGGCGATAGCCAGAAATCGGCGCCCTGCAACGCGCGGTCAAGCTCGGAGCGCAGCATGAGGCAACCGCGCTTGTCCCGCTCGAGTTCCTCGTCCGAAATCATCAGCCCCGTGTGGATAAGGTCGGCGGTAGTAGTCGAGTACAGTTCCTCGTACTCGGCAAACCACGAACGGTGCACGCGAGCCAGATCGGCCGCGCATATGCGGCGATGCCTGGCGTTGATCGCGGCAATATCGGGCAGTGCCATGATTCGCCGTATCTCGACGCCGGATCCAGCGAGCGATTCGATCTGCCGTTCGAAAACGGCTCGAGCGGCCGGCGTCGTTTGTTCCAGATACTGCCCATCTGGTACGAGGGCGACGAGTGGGCGTACGGCCAGACCATCGCGAGCGGTGGTGAAGGCGCGTACATTCCAGTCGGGTATAACCAGTGGCGCGGCCAGCGCTAGACCAGCCGCATCCGCTGCGAACAGACCTGCATGGTCGACGGATGGGCTGAAGGGTACGATACCAGCCCTGCTGGTCCGTTCATAGCTTGGTTTCCAGCCGGCAATGCCGCAGAAGGCAGCCGGCCGTGAAATTGAGCCGATTGTCTGGGTCCCGGTGGCAAGAGAGCAATATCCAGCCGCGACTGCGGCGGCCGAGCCGGAGCTGGAGCCTCCGGGGGTGTGGGCCGGGTTCCAGGGGTTTGCGGTAGGACCGGGCGCGAAGAAGGCGAATTCCGTTGTAACGGTCTTGCCGAGCACAAGTGCACCGGCCCGTTTCAGGGCGGCCACAAGAGGGCCTTCCTTCATGCGAAACAATTCAGGCGGTAGCCTGGAACCGGCGCGTGTCTCGAATCCGTCGGTGGCGAAAATATCCTTGATTCCTACAAGCACGCCAAAAAGCGGCGGGCGTCCGGCCGGGTCGGGAAAACGGGACTCGAGCGTGGTCGCCTCCGACTTCAGGCGTTCTGGGCGCCCTTCTTCCGGCAACAGAGCCTGGATTCTGGGTTCAGCCTCGGCTATCCGGGCAAGGGCGCGTTCGATGTATGCGGTCAGGTTGAGCTTTCCGCTCCTCAGTTCATTCACCAACGGAATCAGGGATTCCGGATGGATGAAACGGTCGGGCTTCGACATGCTAGATGGCCCCTTCTTCGCGCAATCGTGAAATGGCATCGTCAGCGAGGCCGAGTACGGTCTTCAGGATGCTTTCGGTGTGCTCTCCGATGGAAGGAGCGGGCGGCCTGGACGGACTCTCCGGGATGCTTTCCATCTTGATCGGGTTTCCCGGTATCGTTACGGAACCCGCCTCCTCGTCCTCGACGGTGACGAACATGTTGCGAGCCGCTAGCTGCCTGTTCTTCATCACCTTGTCGACCGTATTGACCGGGGCCGCGGGAACGCTCCCCTTCTCGAACATGGCCAGCCATTCTTCGATGGTCCTGGTCTCAAGCATCCGCTCCAGTTCGGGAATCAGGTCGTCGTAGTGCTTGGTCCTGTCGCCATTGGTCGTGAAGCGCGGATCGACGAGGAGGTCGGGGCGTTTGACGACGTCGCAGAACTTCTTCCACAGAACATCGTTCCCGACGCCGATGACGAACCAGCCGTCGCTGGCACGGAAGGCCTGGAAAGGGGTGATGGTCGGATGGCGCGTCCCCATCGGGGCGGGCGGCTTGCCGTCGACCTGGTAGCGTACGAGGGCGTTCTCGAGTATCGACAACTGGCAGTCGAGCATCGCGATGTCGACCTTCTCGCCGACGCCGGTCTTCTCCCTATGGTAGAGCGCCGTGGTGACACCAGTCGCGCAGAAGATCGCCGCTGTGATGTCGCCGAGCGACATGCCAACGCGCGTCGGCGGCGATTCAGGCCAGCCGGTGATGCTCATTACGCCGCCCATCGCCTGGACGAGGATGTCGTACGCGGGGCGGGTCGAATCCGGACCGGTGTGCCCGAAGCCCGAAACCGCAGCATAGATCAGGCGTGGGTTGGCGGCTTTGAGGGTCTCCCATCCGAGCCCCAGCTTCTCCATCGTTCCGGGACGGAAGTTCTCGACGACTACGTCGCATTTCCTTGCCAGGTCGACGAGGAGCTTTTTGCCAGCCTCGGTCTTGAGGTCGATGGCGATGCTTTCTTTGCCCCGGTTGATGTTGATGAAGTAGAGGCTCTTCCCGTTCCTGAACGGGCCGAAGGCCCTGGAGTCGTCTCCGGTGCCCGGGACCTCCACCTTGATGATTTCAGCGCCCAGATCGGACAGCATCATCGTACAGAACGGTCCTGCCAGAACGCGGGTCAGATCGAGGACACGGATTCCTTCAAGCGGCTTGGACATATAAGCTCCTTGGCATTGGCGATTGGAAAAAGAATACCACGGGGGGGCGCAAGTATCCTCGCGGCCCCCTGGAACCCCTGCGATCCTTCGCACTGCTCGGATCGTACCGCGTCTCCGTGGCGGAATTTCGAGTTATTTCTTCTTTGCTTCCTCGTGGAGCCATGCGGCTTTGGAACCGGCGATATCCCCGAACTTGGTCAGTTCGCACTTGGCCTTCTTTTCCATGAGCTTGGCATAACGGTCGTCATCCACCATGGCGACGATACGGGCGATGCTTGACTCTCCGTCCACGAAACGCCAGGGGAAGCAACCGATGGTGGCGCGCTGGTTCAGCAGCAGGTCTATGTCGCCGCCCAGGCATTCGGCATGGATGAGCCCAACGTTGAACATCTCGATGTGCATGAGCTGATATTTATCTTCGCTGAACACCTCGTCCAGGGTCTTGCCATATTTGGACTTGAAGTGACGGTCGCACTCGGCGGCCTGCTTGGGCATCCAGTCACGGATCTTGGTATTCATCGGGTGATCGGCGCTGCCGCAGTCCACGCCTATCCAGCGCAACTTCTTCTTCTTGGCCCATTCGGCAAACTCACGGTCCGGTCCGGGATGCTTGATCATGTAGCGGATTTCGTCGCCGGTGGGCTGATCCCAACCGTAATGATGGAAACCCGTATGGATGACCAGGATATCGCCTTCCTTGACCTCGACGCGTTCCTCGACCATCCTCGATGTGTACACGTCATATTCGCCCGCGATGTCGGACAGGTCGACGATGGCGCCCTCGTGCACGAGGAAATCCATGTCAAGTGAAGCGATGTCTTTGCCCGGAGTGTAAAAATGGATCTCGCCGTCCAGGTGCGTGCCGATGTGGTTGGAATGGGTCACCAGTTGCCCGTTGGCTCCGTTGGGCGCGAGCCGCTTGAAATACTTGACTTGAAGCGGTTCATAGGTGGGCCAAGGCGGCGTTCCGATTCCCAATGGGATTGTCAAATCGATCATCTTCATAAAAACCTCCTATAAGTATTAAGTTCGAATAATTGCGCAATATAAGGGGGGAAGTCTCCCCCTCGCTACGAAGGTCGCTTCGCGACGCTTCTTCGCTACCCCCTCGGCG
>SPCK01000049.1 GCA_004525355.1 Spirochaetales bacterium | reverse complement strand
GTCGCTCGCCTGGAACGCGACGGCCTCGTGACGCGAAGGCGCGACCCCAAGGGTGACAGGAGAGAGGTAATCGTCGAGTTCGCACTGGAATCCGTGGAACGCATGCATGGAATCAGGAACGCTGTCGCACAGACTCTGTCCGCAGCCTTCAACGACATTTCATCGGAAGACATGAACGTACTCGAGCAAGCGCTCCGGACAGCCTTGAAAACACTACAGGAGCCACCATGCTTTTAGCGGCGATTCTGCTCATTATGGGCGCATTGGGCCAAGGCTGATAGTCGACGTCAGGAACCAGGGTCCGCCTGGAACATCTTGTGAAGCCCTGCCCACGCGTCGGCGGCTTCCTCCTCGGTCAGGGCTTGCTCCTCCTCGCGCCAGCTTATGAGTTCCTGGGGGATTTCCGCCAGGAAGGGAGACGGCAAGCAGTCCACTGGCATGGCATTTCGCCTTCTCTGGCGGCACGCGCTGATAAGCAAGCGCTTGCGCGCTCGGGTGATGGCGACGTAGAACAGCCGCCGTTCCTCCTCCAGGTTCCCCTCGCCCTCCTCCAACGCCCGAGCATGTGGAATGATCCCCTCCTCACAGCCGGCGATAATGACCACGTCGTACTCGAGGCCCTTGGCCGCGTGGATCGTCGTGAGATTGACCTTGCCGCCCTCGTCATCGCCCTGGTCGTCCCGGGTGATCAGTGATATCCGGTTGAGCCAGGCGAACAGGCTCGGATCCAGGTTGTCCGGGTCCTTCTCCCATACGTCGATACCCTGGACCAGACTCTCCACATTGAGGAACTTCCACTTGGCCGCCTTTTCGCTGTGCTGGTTCTCCGACACCAGATACCCCCAGTAATCGATGGTGTCGACGAGTTTGCGAACCTTGAGAGACAGGTTGCGGCGTCCCAGCAACTCTTCGCGGAAGAACTCGAGCAACGACAGCAGCGAATCGACATCCTGCCGGGTGCGCTCGGGGAACTCGACTGTATGGTCACTGCGGATCAGCTGCATCGCCCCGCGGATAGAGCAGTTGCGCTGCCTGGCGATGTCAGTCAGGAGCTCCAGCGACCGTCGACCTATACCCCGGCGCGGGACGTTGGCGATGCGAATCAGGTTGATGTCGTCTTCGGGATTGGCGACGACCCGTAGATACGATATGACGTCCTTGATCTCCTTGCGCTGGAAGAAGCTCGTGCCGCCGGTAACCCGGTACGGCACCTGGGCGGCCAGGAAGGCCTCTTCCAAGTGCCGGGTCAAAGCGTTCGTCCGTATCAGGACGCCAAATTGATCGTAGCGCAAGCGGTCGCGGAGCTTGATTTCCTTGATTGCGCGGGCGATGAACTCGCCCTCCTCCACCTCGTTGGCAGGAAGGTACACCTCGATGGCGACGCCGCCCTCGTTGGGACTCTTCAGATCCTTGGGCTTGCGGTTCGTGTTGTTCTGGATGACCGAGTTTGCCGCGTCCAGGATGGTGGTCGTGGATCGGTAGTTCCGGTACATCGTGATCTCCTTACGATGCGGCCAGTCCTTCTCGAAGTTGAGGATGTTCTCGTAGTTGGCTCCGCGCCACGAATAGATGGACTGGTCGTCGTCACCCACCACGCAGATATTGTTGTGGGACAGGAGGCGCATGAGCCGGTACTGCTGAAGCGATGTGTCCTGGAACTCGTCTATCATGATGTAGCGGTACTGTTCGCGGTACACCTCGCGGGCCTCTGGCCAGGTCTCGAAGACGCGGATCGGTAAGCCTATCAGGTCGTCGAAGTCAACGGCGTTGTAGGCCTTGAGCGCGGCCTGGTATTCATGGAAAATCTTCTCGTAGCCGTCGGAGTCATTCTCCCACGCTTTGCGGCCGGTCTTGACCTCCGAGAAGACGATACCAGCCTTGGCCGGATCAAAGCCGTCCATGCGGAAGCCGACCTCGCGGGCGCAGTCCTTGATCAGCTGATTGCGGTCCACCTCGTCGTAGATCGAGAAATTCTCTTTCCAGCCAAGCCGGCGTATCTCCTTGCGCAGTATCTTGACCCCGAACGAATGGAAGGTGCTCACCGTCAGGCTCTGGAGTTTCTTCCCGGTCACATGACGCACGCGCTCCGACATTTCCCTGGCCGCCTTGTTGGTAAACGTGAGCGCCAGGATCGCCGACTGGGGCACACCCTTGTCCAGCATATACGCGATCCGGAATGTAATGACCCGGGTCTTTCCCGAACCGGCTCCGGCTATGATCAGGAGGGGGCCCTCTATCGAGGTAACGGCGTCGTACTGTTCCATATTGAGTTCAGCTTGGTAATTCAAGTGCATCGCAGGGGATCTAGAACCTTTTCACGAAGAATGAGAAGGCCTCGATACCGAGCCCCACGACCAGAGACACGATGATCCCTGAAACCAGGACGCCGGCGGCGACCGCGAGCATCGTCCTGCGCTTGTCAAGGCCGAGGATCCAGGCGCCCAGCGTGCCCGTCCAAGCTCCCGTAATGGGCAGGGGTACGGCCACGAAAAGCATGATGCCAAGGTAGCCGTATCGCTCCACCTTTTCGTGGATCTTTAGCCTGGAACGTTCTACGAAGCGGTCGAAAAGCCGGGCGTACACACCCCAGCGATAGAGAATTTTATGAAATGTTTCCAGGAAAATGAATGCCACCGGTGCCACAAGGATATTGCAGACAACCGCAATGGATGCCGCCTGCCAGAGCGTCAGACCGCGGGCGACTCCGTACGGGATGGCGCCCCTGAGTTCGGATATGGGTAGAAACGCGAGAAAAATGGTAGCAATGATTGGGTTGATGGACATAGGCTGGCAGTATAGCCAAAGGGGTGCCCCGGAGCAAGGCTCGACAATCGCGGGAACATCGCTCATGGGAGCATCCCGAATCGCCAGCCATCGGAATGCCGTCCTGGATCAATCTTCGCGTTGCCATTCTTCTATATCACGACGCAAACCTTCGATGTCGTCCGGGTGATGCCACAGTACTCCCGGCATACCCCGCATGAATGTCAGCTGGCGCTTGGCATAACGCCGCGTATGGAGCCGTATTCGCGCCGCTATCACGGAATCGCCCTCATCCAGCCCTGCAGACAGAAACTCGGCATAACCGATGGCCCGCATACCCGGATCATCCGCCTTGTAGCCAGCTTCCCGGAGCGACTGCACCTCTCCGCGCAATCCAGCCGCCATCATCGCATCCACGCGGGCGTTTATCCGGTCATACAACTCGGCTCGAGGCCTGTCGATAGCCAACGCCAAGGTATCCCAACGCGCCCGCGGCGTTTCCGGCAATGCGTATGACGAGAGCGGACGTCCGGCGAATCGGTAGACTTCCAACGCGCGGGCGATCCTATAGTGATCGGCGGGAGCGATGCGTGAAGCGCTTGGCGGATCCACGCGCTTTAGTTCAGCGTACAGTGCGTCGGCTCCCAGTCGGGCAAATTCTTCCTGGATGGCGGTCCGTACGGCGGGGTCCGAGCTCGGGGTCACGGGTAGTCCCATGATGAAGGCCCGGATATAGAACGCGGTACCGCCGGACAGGACAGGCAGGCCGCCGTTCGCGATGATCCCCTGGCAGGCCTCGTCGGCCAATCTGACAAAGTCGCCAACGGAGAACTGCTCGCATGGATCCCGAATATCCAGGAGTTTGTGCGGCAGGCGGGAAAGAAGCCTTTCATCCGGCTTCGCCGATCCGATATCCAATCCTCGGTAAACCTGAACGGAATCCGCTGAAACGACGACGACCGGCCGTGAAAACGACCGGTCGTTGCTTAGGAACAATCGCTCGAGCAGATCCGTCTTCCCGCAGGCTGTCGGACCGAACAGGGCGAGGACCTTATTCGAAGCGATACTCAATTTGCTTGGTAAACAGCTGGCGCATGGCCAGGGAAACTACCTTGCCATTGTTCTTCTCTACCTCGGGAGTCTTGAGCACGGCCAATTGATACGACCTTCTATTGACCGCCACCGTGAATTCGTAGGCGTTTCCGCTGTACTCGAACAGATCTTCCAGGGGCATGCTCATGGTTTGTCTCCAGTCGTTCCAGCTTCCTCCAGCGGGGCACTTGGAGTGTCCGCGCGAAGGCTATTATCGATGCGCGCTATCAGGCGTTCGGCGATGGCATATATTTCATTGTCCCCATTCACGGACAATTCAGAACGTACGGTGCCATCGACCTTGGCCCTCATCAATTCATCAACCAGATAGATGCTCGCCAGGATTGAAATCTTCAAGGGATCTTCGATCTTGGTCGTCGCCTTGACGTCGGCCACCTTGGCGCGCAGGAATTCCAGAACCGATTCCAGGTATTGCCTGCTCTCATCGGTCTGGATCGTGAACGAAATCCCGAGAAGATCGACACGGACCGTTTCGATGGACACGGCTCCTCTAGAAAATATCGAGGTCGGCTGAAGCCTCGGAGCCGGTTTCCTGGAACCCGTCCACGGCGGTATCGGACGGGTCTCCTTCCATTTCGTCAACGCCCACGGGCGATGACTTGACGGCTACGCTGGTCTCCGCTTGCTGCCCGTCCACGGTGGCGACAGGATCTGCCGCTCCATGGACCAGATCCTCGAAGGCGTCCAACTTTCTAAGCGCCTCGATGATGCCTTCCTCGATGCGTACTTGATCCTTCTGAAAGTCCCTCACCAGTTCCTCAAGCTCGGAAACACGCCCATCGGCAACGGCCAAGCCGGACCGGAGGGTCGCGTTTTCCGACCTGAGCGATTCAATGAGGGCTACAGCCTTCTCAACCCGGGACTCAAGGACTTTTACCTGCTCCAGGGTTAGCATTGGTCTTTACGCCTTGAGAGCAGTCTTGACCTGCTCGACGACCGCCTTGAAAGCGGCAGGATCGCGAAGGGCGACATCGGCCAACACCTTGCGGTCCATCTGGACATTGGCCTTGGCCATTCCCTCGATGAAGCGGCTGTAGCTCAGGCCCTCTTCGCGGCATGCCGCGTTGATACGGACAATCCACAGACGGCGGAACTGCACCTTCTTGTCGCGGCGATCGCGATAGGCGTACATGAGAGCCTTGGCGACCGCGTCCTTGGCCGTTTTGTGATTGGTGGATCTTCGTCCCCAGTAGCCCTTGGCGAGCTTGAGAATTTTCTTGCGGTGATCCTTACGCTTGGTACCTGCAACTGCTCTCGGCATGGTAATGCTCCTTGGTGATTTGGGAAGGCCGGTTCATACGGGAACAGTCCCGTTCAAGCCAGCCTGACGGCGCGTTGTTGGGCGCGACCGAACGGCAGGCTTCACCACGAAGCGACCGCCGTCCTGTATGTACCGCTGATACGGCAGATCCTTGAAGGCCAATCGGGGCTATGGCCTTGAAATGATCCTAGCCGTACGGTAATAGCTTCTTCTTGATCATATATACTGGACCGGCCGCGATAAAGCCGGCCTTGCGAAGCTTGCGTTTCCGTTTCGAACTTTTCTTCGTGAGGATATGGCGAAGATTCATCTTCTTGTACTTCACCTTACCGTTGGCGGTCAGCGAAAAACGCTTGGAAGCCGCACTCTTGGTTTTCATCTTGGGCATGACTGTCCGTCCTTCAGGAATTCGTTTCGGTTTCTGCCTTATCGGCCGGCCTTGGAGCAACTTCGGGCTTTCGCACCGGCGCGCTCTTGGGGCTCACTATCATGGACATGAAACGCCCCTCCATCATCGGCGGCCGTTCCAGGTTGAATAATCCATCTATTCGCGTCAGAACGCTTCGGAGGACGTCCTCGCCGATCTCGGTGTGGGCGAGTTCACGCCCGCGGAAACGGATGGTCACCTTGACCTTGTTTCCTTCAGCCAGGAATTCGCGTACGTGCTTCGACTTGAAGTCGAGGTCATGATCGTCGATCTTCGGCTGCATCCGGATTTCCTTGATCTTGACGATCTTCTGGTTTTTCCGGTTATCCTTGAATTTCTTTTCCTGCTCAAACTTGAACTTACCGTAGTCAAGGATCTTGCACACTGGCGGATTGGACTGGGGAGCGATCTCGACAAGGTCGAGACCCAACTCGCGGGCCATTCTCTGCGCCTCTGCAGTGGGCAGAACGCCCTTCTGCTCACCCTCGTCATCAATCAAGCGCACTTCGCGGACTCGTATCTGATCATTTGTCCGCAGATTCTTGTTATCCGCCAATGGACCTCCTCCGGCTTACCCTGCAAGTATCGAATGTGTGACATATTCTAGCATAAAGCACCCGAACGCGTCAAAGGGTTGCGGCGAAAGAAATACGCGTCTGCCGCGCTTGCGCGGATACGCCCTGGCATGGTAATTTCTGCCCATGTACGCGTTCACCCTGTTCCTGTTGCCCCTTGCCGTGCCGGCCCTCGCGGCTTGGTTTCCGCGCGTCGGGCAGCACCCGTATCGGATGGCAGTCAGGGGCGGCCTGTCCGCGCTGCCGGCCATTCTCGTCTGGCTGGCTCTGGGTTTTGCCTACCGGCCGATATGGGGTTCCCTGATCGTCATGCCTATTTTCCTGCTGCGTTTCTTCCTCATTCCCTGCGGCCTCATGGCGGGCGCCTACGCCCTGACCAGCGGCCTGCGAGACTTGGAGCGGGGAATCGGCTACGCGGATCTCCTGTCCTTCAATCTTGGCTTCATGGCCATATTCAATATCGCGCATGCAATAGCGCTCTGGGGCGACCGCTACTACGCCTATACCCTCGTCCTCCCCGTACTGCTCGGCGCCACTGCGTTGGGCTTTCCGACCCTCTTCGAGGAAGCCATCCGCGACGGCATGCCGACCGGGCTCAGATGGTTAGCCGCCGCCCTTGGCGGCCTCATCCTGGCCTCACTGGCCCTTTCGCTGCTCTTCCTTCGGCTCGAATGGCTGGGACTCGTGTTGTCGGCAGGCTTTGCCGCGGGTTCGGTCTTCCTGGGTATCAAGCGACTGTCGCGAGTTCGTTGACCCGTCAGCCCCCGCCCGATCAGCCTTGAAACGGTCCGACTCGCCGCCTTGAGCACAAGGAAACAATGGGACCAGCGGGGCTCGAACCCACCACCTGCTGCTTAGAAGGCAGCTGCTCTATCCAGATGAGCTATGATCCCGCATGGAATCCCGGGCAGGTTTCCGCCCGGGAATCCGCGTTCAATCGGGATGGTGGGACTCGAACCCACGATATCCAGCTCCCAAAGCTGGCGCCCTAGCCACTGGGCTACATCCCGCCGTGCGTATTGTATAGCCGGGTCCGCCGCTGCATGTCAATATATGGAAAGAAACCGCGTGGTGTTCCGGTAACGCAGCGCTTTCATTCAAGTACATCTTTCCCTTGACAACTCTAAAATCCCGGCCGTATCATCAAACGACTATAGTACGTTACAGCTCGTCTGTGTCGTAGGAGGTTCGGCCCCGCCAGTCCGGCGGTGAGAAGAACCCCCGAAATTCCCTTAAGGAGCACGTTCATGGCCTACACGACCGACCTCATCAGGAACGTGGCGCTCGCCGGCCACGGCAGTACGGGAAAGACTACCCTGCTTGAACACCTTTTGTTCAGCGCCGGCGCAATCACCAAACCCGAAACTGTTGAAAACGGCAAGACCGTCAGCGATTTCTACGACGAAGAGATCGAACGCAAGATCTCCATTCACGCTTCACTTTCGCACGCGATATGGGGAGACAAGAAACTCAACTTTATCGACACGCCCGGATCGTCCGATTTCGTGGGCGACGTCATCCTTGCCATGAGAGCCTGCGAGTCCGCCATCCTTCTCGTCGACGCGCGCTCGGGCGTCCAGATCGAAACGATCAAAGTATGGCGAAACCTGGACAGCCGGTCCAAGCCCCGCATGGCCTTCATCAACAAGATGGACGAGGACAGGGCATCCTTCAGCATGGCCATCAATGACATCAAGGACAAGTTCAAGGCCACTGTCGTGGCCGTTACCATTCCGATGGGCGAGGCCGCCTCGTACAAGGGGATCATCGACCTGATCAACCAGAAGGCATACCTCATGCCCGATTCCCACGAACAGAAAGAAAGCCCCGTTCCCGTGCCCGCGGAGTTCGTCGAGGCCGTGACCGAGGCCCGAGCCGCGCTTTCCGAGGCGGCGGCCGACGGCGACGACGAACTGATGGAGAAATATCTGTCCGAAGGCGTCTTGACGCAAGAAGAAATCGTCAAGGGTCTCAAGGAAGCCATGGCCAGCAACCGTATCGTTCCGGCTTTCGCCGGTTCGGCCATACGGAACTCCGGCACAACCGCCGTCCTTGAATTCATCGCTTCCATCGCCCCGGATCCGAGCCATCTCGCTCCGGCGTCGATCGTCGGCAGCGACAAGACTTTCGCGGTCAAGCCTGAATCCCCGCTGTCAGGCATGGTCATCAAGACACAGATAGACCAATTCTCAGGCAAGCTGTCTTTCGTGAAGATAATCACGGGAAGACTCTCGAGCGACATCGATTTCGTGAACATGACCGACGGCAAGAAGGAGCGCGCTTCCAAGCTGTACACCGCACTCGGCAAGAAGTTCGAGGAAACGAAGGACCTGGCCGCTGGCGACATCGGCATCATCACCAAAAGTCCCACGCTCAAGACCAACGATTCGTTCTGCGCGCCTGAACTCTCGATAGTGTTCTCCCCCCTGCGCCTGCCCCAGCCGGTTCACGCGGTCGCCATTACCGCGGCTTCGAAGAAGGAAGAGGACAAGCTGTCCGAGCTCCTGCACAAGGCGGCCGAGGAAGATCTGACCTTTACCGTTCGCTTCAACTCGGAAACCAAGGAAACCGTGATCGCGGGCATGGGCGAATTGCATATCAACATGATCCTGGACAAGATCAGGCACGCCGCCAAGATCGTGGTTGAAACCAGAGTGCCCCGCGTGGCCTACCGAGAGACCATCACCAAGCACGCCGGAGGCGAACATACCCACAAGAAACAGTCGGGCGGGCATGGACAGTACGGTCGCGTCGTGCTTGAAGTCGAGCCGTTGACACGAGGCCAAGGCTATGCTTTTGAAAACAAAGTCTTCGGCGGCTCCGTATCCAAGGGTTTCATCCCCGGTATCGAGAAGGGCATTCACCAGGCGATGGAAGCCGGCATCATAGCTGGATACCCCGTAGTGGACGTCAAGTCGTGCCTGATGGACGGCAAGGAACATCCGGTCGATTCCTCGGAAATGGCCTTCAAGATCGCGGCCCGCGGTGCCTTCAAGGATGCCTGCAAGAACGCCGGTCCAACGCTCCTGGAACCCGTCAATTCGCTTACGGTATTTGTCGATGAAAAGTACCTGGGCGACGTCATGTCGGACCTATCCAGTAGACGCGGCCGCATATCCGGGCAGCAGCCCATGGGTGGTGGCATAGTCGAGATCAAGGCCGAGGTTCCTCATGCCGAACTCCTGCGTTACTCGATCGACCTCCGTGCCATGACCAGCGGCACCGGCGGTTTCGAGGTAGAGTTCGACCACTACGCGCCGATTTCCGGCAAGATCTCCGACGACGTGGCCAAGGCTGCAACCGCCTTCAGGACACATGAAGAAGAGGAAGACTGATCCTTCCTCAATCAAGCGAATGAAATGCGAGGCCGTTCCCTTTGGGACGGTCTCGTTCTTTCCGACAGCCTGCCTGAACGGCCGTCGGGCGGGATACCCGTACCAAATGGCCACCGCGCTATGCAACCCATGCAGGCCTGCCCTACCAGAGCGTCAACGTTCCTCGATCGACCTCGAAACCCAAAGCCTTGAATCCGCCGGCGTAGGGTGAATCCGAGGCACGTAAACCGTTTACGGTCCGGACAACTACATGCCTGACCGGCGCGACCGCACGCCGCCTCGCTTCCACCATGAATGACAGGACAAGGGGCAGATCCGGATCGTCGGGACCGATCGAAATGTCGACGGCTCGATGATTGCCGCGGGAGACGCACGCCAGCTCATCCCCGCGAAACGTGAGCCGGTTGGTCCGGGCGCGCGGCGGAAGCAGGCCGGCTCCGAACCCCGCGGTACTGGCCGGATCGCACGCGTTGACC
>SPCK01000264.1 GCA_004525355.1 Spirochaetales bacterium | reverse complement strand
GTTGATCCCAATGGTTCCTGGGACCAGTTCAGCCATTACTACACAGATGTCCAGGACCCTGAAATGCCTACCGCCTTCTCGTACGGCGTCTCGGCATATTTCCCGATAGGATCCTTGTTCTACTGGTCAGCGGGTATCGCGCTCGCCAGCTACAACTATATGGATTCCATCTGGAGCGACACGACCGGCCTTCTCATGGGTCTGGGGATGATGGTCTTGCTTGACGACATGGAATTGTTCGTGGGGGGACGGACCGGCTACGTGTTGAACCTACTCGAATTTAACGATGGATCCACCATTGACTACGAAGGACTGCCGTTCGGGGCAGAGGGCGGCGTCGCCTGGAAGATGTTCGAGGGAGGGGCCGTAGTCCTCAGGCTGTTCTGGCAGGCCGGCATCCTGACCGCGTCCGGTTATTTCGACGTCGAATACTCCGAAATGGGCATGATGCTCGGCGTGGCTTGGACATTCTAGCAGGGTTCAATTACCCGGACGATGCCCGGTTCCCGAAAACGCCGATCGCGCTTCCCTTGTCCTCACCGGTCCACGCGTAGTAGATTCGACGCGGGGGCGGCATGAACCAGGACCAGACCAAAGAACTACTCGTCAGGATAGAAGAACCCAAAACTGACTTCAACGTCATCTTCAGCGGCAAGAAAAGTGGCATGGTCAACGGATTGTACAAACCGTTGACCAAGGAAATCATCATACACAACCGGAACTTCCAGGTTGACCAGCAACTTGTCTACACGGCCATCCACGAGTATGCCCACCACTTACATTGCGAGCGGAAGCCCTACCTGCCGGGCACCAGGGCGCACACCAACGAATTCTGGGCCATCTTCCACGAATTGCTCGACTTGGCCGAGGGCAAGGACATTTATCGGAACATCTTTGCCACCGAGCCCGAGTTCGCCGACCTGACCGGCCGCATTCGCGCGATCCTTCCCAAGAATGGCGAATTGATGCTGGAATTCGGCAAGCTGGTGGTAGAGGCCGAAGCGTTGTGCAAGAGACATTTCGTGCGCTTCGAGGACTATATCGACCGGGCCGTCGGCGTACCGCGTACCAGCGCGACCGCCGCCATGAAAGCGTCCGTGTACCATGTTCCCGCGGACTTGGGATGGGACGCAATGAAACTGGTCGCCGGCCTGGGCAAGCCAGATGCCCGCAGCACCGCGATAGACGCCTTTCGCGCCGGCAAAAGCCAGGAGGCCGTAAAAGCGATCGTCAAGATAGACAAGCCCTCGGACGATCCCCGCGAGCGTCTGGACAGGGAGCGATCCCGCCTGGAACACACCATCAATACCCTCCAGGAGCGCCTGTCGGCCGTTGAGGGCGAGTTGGCCAAGCTCGACGGATCCGACCGATGACGGGCATGATCATCCTGATGGTGGGATTGGCCCTCCTCGTGATCGTACTGTTGGCATCCTTCGCCCTGACCGTCTCGCGAATGCGGCTCGAACTGCCACCCGACTCGCCGGAGGCATGGCTGGCGGCCCGAGGAGCAGTGCCCGGGGGTCAGCCCCGCGAACGCCCACTGGTCGTCTGCGCGGGCGATTCCATTACTCACGGCGCTGTGAGCGCCAACTGGGTGCGCATGCTCAAGGAGCGCGTTCCGGACGCGGACTTTGTCAACGCCGGCGTCAACTCGGAACTGGCCTGGAACCTGTATCGTCGCCTGGATCCCATCATCGCGCTGGCCCCTGACTTTATCACTATATTGATAGGCAGCAATGACGCCAACGCCACCTTCGGATTCAAGGCGAGCATTGGCTACATGACGCTGCAAAGACTGCCCGAAATGCCATCTCCCCAGTTCTATCGGGAGATCCTGACGCTCACCGTCCGAAGGCTCAAGGACGAGACCGACGCCGTCATCGGCTTGACATCGATCCCTCCCATCGGCGAAGACCCCAACCATTACGCATGGCTCAGGACGGACGAGTACGCGCATATCGTAAAGGAAGTGGCCTTCAATGAAGGCGTGGAATACCTGCCACTACGGGAACGCATATGCGCCTACCTGGAAAGCGCACCGAAAAAAAAAGCTATACAATTCGAGGAATTCTGGAGGGCAGGCCAGCGGTCATTGTGGGCCAGCAAGATGCTTGGCAGGAGCTGGGACGAAATCTCGGCCAGCAACGGCTTTCACCTGCTCGTCGACGGCATACACCTGAATACGCATGCCGCCATGATGATGACGGACCTGGTGGAACGATTTATCCGAGACGGTAGAAGAGCGGCACGAGAACGGGCACCAACAACGACAGCATAGCCCCGCTGGCAAAGCTGACTGGGACCGATGCCGGCCCCGCGCACTGTTCTATCAGGGGCAGGGTCACGTCCATCGCGGTAGCGCCCCCCGCGCCGATGGCCGTATACGGTCGCTTGCTCGCCGCCAGGATGGGTATGAGCAACAACGCGATGGCCTCCCTGAGCATGTTTGCCAGGAAGGCCGCCGAACCCAGCGCCGCGTCGCCCATGTCCGCGATGAGCACGCCGGACAAGCTGTACCAGCCGAAGCCCGCAGACAGCGATAACCCCTTGCCCACCGAAAGGCCGAATACCGCTGCGACCGCAAGGCCGCCCGCCAGGCTCCCGACCACGGTTGCCGCGGGAACCAGGATCGTATCGATACGCGCAAAGGCGGTTTTAAGGGATAGCCCCGACTGGGCGAATTGCACGCCAATCATGAACAGGAGCGCATTGAGGACCCATCCGGTAACCGAACCGTAGTCGACGCCGCGCCATTCGGGCAGGATCACTCCAAGTACCAGGCCCAGGATAACCACGCCCAACAGCACAGCCGGCCCCTTGAAATGTCTCCATCCGGGTGCCGCGGCATGCGCCTTGCCACCAACTGCCGGATGCGCGATAGACTCGGAGTCAGCACTCATCATCGGTCCTGCCGCCGCCGATCCGGAAAACCTGCGTATCCCGTCGAGAACGTCGTAGGCCACGCGGATGGCAATCACCGTACCCGCAAGGGCGAATACCGCGACGCCTGCTGCCAGGAGGCCTATCTCGGCAAGGCGAGAGGACAGCTCGCGGGAATTCCCCAGGCGAAAACCCATCACGGAAAGCAATACCCAGAGTACCATCTTTATCAGGAGGTCCGTAGCATGGGGAGAAGGCGCCAGTCGTAGGCGGAACAGGATGGCGCCACCGGCCAGGAACGCTATCAGTACGGCAATTTGCAGAAAAGCTTCCATGAAATTATGCCACCGTCTGGACGGAGGCGGTACGCGCGCCGCAATGCTCGAGGAGGAGCGCGGCGAAACGCTCGCCAACCGCCGCAAGGCTTTTCGCGTCGTACAGCGATGCTGGCGCGTAGATTAACCCGGCGTAGTCGGCGCTGTCCTCCTTGAGCTTGGCCGCCATGGAATCCTTTATCGGGTTTCCAAGGGGCGTCCCGTCCGGCGAGCAAACACATAGGAGTCCAGAAAGATCCATCTCGTGCCCCGATGCATTGAACACGTAGCTCTCACCCTGACCGCAGATCCGCACGAGCGCGGTGGATCCAACCGCTTTCGCGTCCAGGAGGCTGATAGGCAACCCCGTCTCAAGCGACAGGAGGTTGTTGCAGTCCACTGGCGCATTGATGGATGGAAAGCGTTCTTCGCGCGCCGCCTGAGCCAAGTACTCGCTGGCCGGCTTCTGGCGACCTGCCGGTTTGTAACCGCCGGGTCGGAGCATGTCACGGACCGCTTCCTTGACCGCAGGGGGCGGAAAACCGTCTACTTTCCTTCGTCCGGCAAGCTCTTCCAGCGCAGCGGCCAAAGCCGGGGGCGTGGATCCGGTCGTACAGCCTTCGGCGACAACCAGACACACCAGACATGCGTCCAGGCGAGGATCGTTATCTTTTTCAACGGTCATGGGCTACTCCATATCGATGGATACCAGCTGAAACTAGCACGGCGGACGGGATCGGAACAAGACCATGCCAATTGACAACCGCTCCGGTGATCTGTAGCCTGTTCCCCTGAGGCGC
>SPCK01000147.1 GCA_004525355.1 Spirochaetales bacterium | reverse complement strand
GCTCCCCGCTACTATTGTCAGCATTGCGGGGCCGAAGTAGGCCGGGACGAGAAGTCCTGCCCGGAATGCGGAAGATTGTTCACGTCCGTACTGTGCCCGACGTGCGGATTCAGTGCCGAGCCATCGCGTTTTCGCGACGGTTGCCCCGTATGTGGGCATTCAGGATTCTTCGACGCGCCCGGGTATGAAGACCCGGTGCTGACGAGCGCCGTACGCACCCCGGCGCCTCCGGTGCCCTGGTGGATGTGGCTGGTCGCTGTGGCGATCCTGGGCATTGCCGTGGTAGCTCTCGCCGGTGCTATTTTTCGATAACGAGTTTCTGGTCCAGGTGCCCGGCGCGGATCACTTGGTATTCCCCCGTTTCGGTATTCAGGTCGTAGATGCTGAAGTTGGTCTGGATGTCGAAACCCTCGTGGCGCACCGCGAAATTGAGCGAGGCTGAACCCGTGGTTCCCGAAAGAATCCTGTGGAATACATTGCATGGCCAGACCAGCATTGCCGCTCCGTCGTATACGGTCTTGCCGTTCCTGAGCACGCGGTTGGGCTCGATGACGAACGTCTCGATGCGACGGTGTTCCAGGGTATAGATATCGACCGTCCGGGTTCCGTGAAGGACTATCAGGTTGTCTTCCTGGTACTGGTGCAGGTACCACGGCCTCTCTATATCCCCCACGCGGCCCGGCGATTTGGCGTCGCTCTGGTGCAGCACCCGGTCCACCCCGTCAACGTGAGGCAGGAACTGCATGGGCACGATATCGAAATCGACGCCCTTTGTTTTCCGGAACGGGGTGAGGGCTATGATCCTGTAGAAATCCGGCACTTCTTCGACTATGTACTTGTTCGGATCCATGATTCCTCCATCTACCCGGATTTGATTCTCAGTTGGATCCGGGACCGTCGGTACCCGTGCGTTCGAAATCTTCCAATAGTTCCGCGTCATCGCGCTGGAAGTCGTTGAGCGGTAATTCCAGCTCCTCGGGCTTGCGTACAAAACGTGCCAGGAGACTGGCTGCATGGGCAAAGTATAGGCCGTCGGCTATTCGCTCGTCCAACGATATCTTGAAGTTGATATGCCTGCGTCCTGCGCCGCGGCCGAATTCCTTGCGGAATATCCTGCCCAACGCGATGAAGAGGCTTGCCGTGCCCCATTCGTACAGATGGTGATACGGGGTTTCCAGACCTATGCTACCGAGGTTGGCAAAATATGCGGATGTGTACAGAGGATCCGATCGTATCATGCCAAGCGGCGCGATGTTCCAGGAATCGAGCAGGCGGAAAAGGAACGTCGAAAAGGCGCGCCCGCCGGGGAGGGAACTGACGATGCTCATTTCCCGTTCGTCTGGAGTCGGTTCGTCCCCGCGGATCGCATCGATGGCGGCATTCATCTTGGCGACGACCGCGTCGACCGTATCTTCCGGCTTGAACCATACCTTGGCGGAACGTTCGACGGCCTCCTCGGTAAGGATGCGTTTTACGATGAACGAAAAGCTCAAGTCATTGCGCTGATAGACGCCCCGCCTGGAAACGAAGCGGTTCAGTTTCGGTTTCAAGGCAAAGGTGCGCACAGCCGCTGCGAGGATGATGCCGAACAGGCTGTACCTGGCTTCCTGGCGTTCCGCGTTCTTGTGGTGGACGTAGGTCAGGGCGGCTTCCACGTCGACATCGCGTGAGAAGTACACCGTCGCGCCCGTCCTGCCGCGCATCACATAGGGCAGCATCGGCGCCATGAGAGAATGGTGGCGAACCCGTCGTCCGTCAGGTCTGTCCCGAAAGATCATTCAGGAAGTATAGGGGCGGGTGGCGATTTGGGCAAGGTTCAGGTCTCGCCGGGAATAAATGACAACCGGGTTCCGTCATGCTCAACGCGCACCGTACCGGAACCGGCCAAGTCGGATATGATACGAGACAACGGCGCGGACACCAGCGCCCGGTAGGCTCTCTGGAGGTTCCTGGCACCGAATTCCTTCGAGAAGCCCGCTTGAAGGACGCTATCAGTCGCGGCTTCGGAAAAGGAAAGTTCAAGCCCGTATTCCACGCGCAAATTGACGTTGCTCCTGGCGATGATGGTATCGGAAAGGATTCGGCGCGCGTCGGATTCATCGAGGGATCGGAATGGCACGATGGCATCGAAACGATTGAGCAATTCCAGGGGGAATGCGCGCTTGAGCGAGGCCATCGGAGCTCCGACGCGACCGGGACCGTTTTCCTGATCGAATCCTATTGATGTCCCGCTGTCGCCACCTACATTGCATGTGGCCACAACGGTGATCGAAGCGAAGGACAGTACCCTGCCGGTTGAATCCGTAGCTCGGCCGGCGTCAAGAATCTGAAGGAAGAGGCGATGTACCTGGGGATGAGACTTTTCCAGTTCGTCCAGGAGCAGGACGCCGCCTGCGCAACTGTCAACGGCCCGTGACAACAGGGGCGCGTCATCGTAGCCGATATAGCCAGGAGGCGCTCCGAGAAGGCGTGCCGCGGTATGTGCGTCGGAAAATTCGCTCATGTCAATCCGGAACAGGGCGTCGTCCCGGCCGGACAGCGCCCGGGCAAGGCTTATCGCCAGGGCAGTCTTGCCTACTCCCGTGGGACCGGTCAGCAGAAAAGCGCCGTCCGGTCGCCCTTCCTGCAATCCCAGGCGCATCTTGGAAACTCGAACAGCTTCGCTGATGGCGTTGACCGCCTCTTCCTGACCGATGATGTCCCTTGATAGGATCACTTCGAGACCTGAGAGGCCGCTATCCGTTTCCAGGCCGGATTCGGCTACGACGTTGGCTATGTCCTTGACCGCGTCCAGGAGACGGGCATCGTTAAGGACCGTCTCGCCCAGGAAAACGGCCCGCGAGCAGGCACGATCCAGGGTGTCCAGGGCTTTGTCCGGATACCTGCGCATGGGTAGGTATCGTCGGGAAAGCTCGAGCGCCCGGTTCAGGAGAGGCTCGGGAATGGAAACGCCGAAATGTCTCTCAAGCAGCGGTGCGACCCCGGCGAGGATGGTTCGTACGGTTGCCCTGTCGGGCTCCTTGACCAACACGGTCTGGAAGCGTCTGAGCAGGGCCGCATCCTTCTCCAGGTAGCGGGTGTAATCGGTACTTGTCGTAGCTCCGATGCAGCGGATTCGGCCCGAGGACAGCGCTGGCTTCAGGACCTCGGCGATGGGATTGTTGGCGAAGGCGGGTACCACCTGGTGGATTTCATCGATGAAGAGGTACACGTCAGGAAGGGATTCGGCTGCGTCAACGATCTGGTTGATGTTGTCCTCAAGCGCGCCATGGAGCGAGGTGCCTGCCAGAAGTTCGGATACCCGAATCTCGAAAATTCGAGCCTTCTTCAGGCGCTCGGGTACCGTTCCCGCCTTGATACGCATGGCCAGGCCCTGCACGAGAGCGGTCTTGCCCACGCCGGACTCACCTACGATAAGCGGATTGGGCTTCCAGAACTTGAGCAGCACCGAGACGAGACCGTCCAGCTCAGCTTCTCTCCCAAAGATAGGGTAGTCGCTGTCCTCGGCAGTCAGTTCCTCCCCGAAGCGTTCCAGCATGCGGAAAGCGTCGCCCGCCGGCTCATACAAACGAGATTCGGGAAGGAAGATGTCATCGGAAGGAAGGGAAAGAGCAGGCTCGGCCTCGGCCCTGAAGTAGGGGGCAAGGTCTTCCTTGATCGCAGGCCACGCCGCACGGATCAGATGCTCGGGCTCTACCTTGGCATCGCCGGCCAACGCTTCCGCCTTGTCCAGGATGCCGCGAAACTCGGAGGAAATCTTGATCGCGCCATCGGCGGATACGGGATGGGTCGCCTCGAGCCCTTCGTTCAGGGCTTTCAAGCGTACGTCGTCCACGATGGCGTTGTTCCGGCGGGCAATGGCCACAATATCCGGAAGCGCAGTCAGGAGCAGGGCTGCCGCCAGATCGGCGGAATCGGTTTGCCCGCGGGCGCCTCTCAGGGCGATATCCTGGGTCTTGACGAGAACGCCCAATGCGCTCTCGGAATATTTATCGTATCGGGACACAGTTTTACTCCTCCAGGAGGACATCCCCCGGGGATGCCTTCCGCTTCTCCAGGCCAACCAGTCGAAACAGGCGTTCAGCGCGGCGCAGGTTCTCCGAGGTTTCCTCTGCTTCATCAAGGGAACCGGGGCCGCCGGCCATGGCACTGGCTATCGCCGAGTGATATTCATCAACGATCTGCACCAGTCCGTTCAGGCAACGCAGGAATTGCCGCTTTGTGAGCACTCCGTCTTCCAACGGAAATTCAATGATAGCCCGTATTTCGCCGTCGCGTTCGTCATACTCGTATTTTATCAACTTGGAGCGCCAGCACACGCCAAGGAGGACGCGAAAAACATCGGCCCGATCCATCCCGTCGGGAGCGTATGTGTACAGGTTGGGGGCCAGCAACTTGAAATATTCGCCGTCCTCGTCAAGACGTGCGATGATGAAAACCGAGCCGTCGCCGTCCTGGTCCCGATACACGTCGGTGGCAAAGCTGGTGCGAATATAGTCGCCATGGACGGAGTACTTGAGACCTTCTTCCACGAGATATGCTTCCAGCGTCGCAAGATCAGTAGCCACCGTACTACCCGCTTTCCGGACCCACCGAGCCCCGACTGCAATGCAGGGGAACTACACAATCCCCAGCATTCAGTATACGGTAAATACGGTCGACGGGAAAGCTGGTCCGTCCCGTATAATATGGGCCCGCGGCGTTGACCGGGACGTCGCGGACGCGGATACTTGCGCCATGGATACGCTCAGGCAACACGCCGGTGGTTCAGCTCCCGTTTGCGTGATTCCCGCCGCCGGTCGCTCTTCCCGCATGAAAGGGTGCCCAGCGGGTGATTTCAAACCCTTGCTGCCATGGCGCGGCGAACCGATGTGCGCCGCCGTCGCGCGTGCCGCCCTGGCCGCAGGATGCCTTCCGCTGCTAGTCACCGGCTACCGGGGCGATGAACTCGAGGCGGCTCTTTCTGGCCTGCAGGGGCTGGTTTTCGTACGGAACGACGCATGGGAAGCCGGAATGCTCGGCTCGATCTGCACGGGTGCCGGGGCAGCCGGGAGCTTCGACCCGCAGGGGACAGGCTTTCTCGTGGCTCCGGCGGATATGCCCTTCATTCCCGTCACCGCGTTCGCAGCGATCCTGGCCGCCGTCCGGAATCGATCAGCCGAAAATGCTGAACCTGCCGCGCTGTTTCCGACGCGGAACGGTCGACTGGGGCATCCTGTCTGGATTCCTTACGCATTCCTGCCGGGACTGATGAAGCTTGAGGCAGATGGCCGTTTACGGGACTCCCTCCTTTCGCGGGAGTGGGCGGGCGTGGAGGTGGAAAGCGACGCTATCTTCGTGGACGTCGATACACCGGCCGAGTACGAAGCCACCGTGGCGACCATGCGTGATTGAGTGAATCGATTTCGGATATTGCCTGCCCGATCGGCTCGTAGTATCATCGACCCCATGAGATATCTACAATTGAAATATATCGCCGCGCTGGCAGCGGCCTTTTCTGTTATGGCGCTTCCCATGGCGATGGCCCAGTCATCAACCACGACGAATGCCCCCGTGATACAGCCCGTACGGGTCATCCTTGGGGGACGCGCGGTGGTGATGGTCGCCGACGTCGTGTTCGCTTTTCCGGCGGCTCGCGGTTCCGTGGTATCGGTTGCCGGTACAGACCAGGGGCTTGGATCCTTCCTCGAGGTGGTGGATACGGGATTCCTGGACAAGCCCGCCCTGGACAAGAGCGCCGGAGCCGAGGCCTATGCGGCGCTCCGTCCCGACCTGGTCATCGTCAAATCGAGCATGAAGGCCAGTCTTGG
>SPCK01000495.1 GCA_004525355.1 Spirochaetales bacterium | reverse complement strand
CGATCCCCTTTCCGATTTCGATACGGTGGCCGCCGAAGTGGCCCTGACCCATCACGAGAACTGGGACGGCACCGGATACCCGGGCTGGATCGACCCGGCTACCAGGGAACCGCTACGGACCGACGAAAACGGGCGGGCGAAGAAGCGCAAAGGCGAGGAGATTCCCATCTGGGGACGGATAGTGGCTATAGCTGACGTCTTCGACGCGCTCATCTCCAAGCGGGTCTACAAGGAACCCTGGGGAGAAGAAAAGGTGCTCGAGGAAATTCACGCCATGTCCGGCACCAAGTTCGATCCTGAGTTCGTGACGCTCTTTTTTGAGGTCTTGCCGCGCATCAAGGATATCCGGGCTCGATATCCTGAGTTGGATTAACAGCTCGTTGCTGGATCGGTTCGACGGCCTCATTGACCAGCACGACGGCGTTTTATTATTATCGCTCCATGATAACCCCCGATCAATTACGCCAGAAATACCTGGATTTCTTCAGGGCCAAGGATCACGCCGTCATCTCGGGCAAGTCCCTCATACCCGAGAACGATCCGACCGTACTTTTCACCACCGCAGGCATGCACCCATTGGTGCCCTACCTCCTGGGAGAGCCTCACCCCGCCGGCAAGCGTCTTGTCGATTACCAGAAATGCGTTCGCACCGGCGACATCGACGAAGTGGGCGACCCGAGCCACCTGACCTGCTTCGAGATGCTGGGCAACTGGTCACTGGGCGACTACTTCAAGAAAGACTCCATCGCATACTCGTGGGAGTTCCTCACCGGAAAGGATTGGCTCGCGCTCGATCCGCGCTTGCTTTCAGTAACCGTGTTCAAGGGTGACGAGAACGCTCCGCGCGACGATGAATCCGCCGGCTATTGGAAAGCCGTGGGAGTCCCCGAGGATCGCGTCGCGTACCTGCCCGCGGGCGACAACTGGTGGGCGGCCGGTCCCGTAGGACCCTGCGGTCCGGATTCCGAGATATTCTACTGGATCGGAGAGGGTCTTCCCCCTGCCGGATCCAACAAGGATACGGATTCCGACAACTGGATGGAAATCTGGAACAACGTATTCATGGAATACAACCGCGTTGACGAGAAGACCCTGGTCAAGCTTCCAGCGCAGAACGTCGATACCGGCATGGGCCTCGAGCGTACGGTGACCGTCCTCAACGGCAAGAACAGCGTCTATCAGACCGAAGTCTTCCTGCCGGTCATCAAGGCCATTGGCGAGGTGTCCGGCTATACGTACGGGAGCGACACAGCCAGGGATTCGTCGGTCCGCATAATTGCCGATCATGTTCGGGCGGCTACCTTCATCATTGGCGATCCCAAGGGCATGTCCCCGGGCAATGTTGGCGCCGGTTATGTGCTGCGGCGCCTGATCCGGCGCGCTGTGCGGCATGGAAAGAAGCTGGGAGTGGAGAAGGCCTTTCTGGGGACCTTGGCGGCCGTTGTGGTCGAATGTTTCTGCGGAGCCTATCCGGAGCTGACCGAAAACCGCGAGCGCATCATGCTCGAACTCGAGCGCGAGGAAGCCAAATTCCTGGAAACCCTGCAGAAGGGCGAGCACGAGTTCGAGAAGATGCTCCCCAACCTTCTCAAGAACCCACAGAAGATCATGTCTGGCCGTTTGGCTTTCAAGCTGTACGACACATACGGCTTTCCTATAGAGCTTACCCTCGAGCTGGCCGGGGAAAACGGCATGACCGTGAACCGGGAAGAGTTCGACGAAGCCTTCAGGAAGCATCAGGAGCTGTCCCGCTCAAGTTCCGAGGGCGCGTTCAAGGGAGGCTTGGCCGACCAGTCCGAATCTACCACCAAGTACCATACGGCCACACATCTGCTGCAGAAGGCCCTCAAGCTCGTGCTCGGCGATCACGTTGCGCAGAAGGGCTCCAACATCACGACCGAGAGGCTGCGTTTCGATTTCAGCCATCCTGCCCCCATGACGCCCGAAGAAGTCCAGCGCGTGCAGGATATAGTCAACGAGCAGATTCAACGGAACCTGCCTGTGACCATGACGATAATGCCCCTGGAAGAAGCCAAGTCGTCCGGGGCCATG
>SPCK01000290.1 GCA_004525355.1 Spirochaetales bacterium | reverse complement strand
CCTCGATATTCTTCGGAAAAACGCTGAAGGTGTCAGATGATTCAGGCCTCATGATAGAAGGCGTCGCATTTGAAAAAACTCGCGGCGGAAGTTGATTCTCCGTTCCGCCGCATGTATCTCATGACCACGAGGAGCAGGCACGAATGCCCGTTCCTGTATACCCCGATGCTGGAAACGTCATGGACGAGCACTCTCGCGCACGAGTTGCCAGCGACCGTGAACTCACATCAGAAAAAGACCGTAGCCGCCACGGCGGCGGACGGGAGCGTCGCCGTCAGTGAATAATCGCCGGCCCCGTCCGTCTCCCGCACACTTACCCGGAAGGGGTAGACCAAGGCGGACACCATGAAGCGCTCTCCCACGAAATAATTGAACGCAATCCGCAACCCGACATCCAGGAACTGCACATACGTAGTGTCTCCGGATAGTGGAATGCCCTGCATGGCGTCCATACCGATTCCCAGGTCCAGAGCTCCCCGGAGCGGGAACAGGTAGCAGGCATGCCCTCCGACCATCAAAACGTTGTCAGACAGAAGTCCCGCGACCCCATCGTACATCATCGACTGGGCCTGCAATCCCAGTTCGATTCGTCCGGCGCGAAGTAAAAGGCCGAGCGATGTGTCGCTGGAAGCCTGAATGCCTAGACGTAGCCCGTCCGCGATGGTTTCGTTCCCTTGCGCAAAGGCGGCGCTCGCCGGGAAAAGGATCATGGCGGCCACGAGCATCAGGGCACCCTTCCCGAGAGTTTTCATGATTCCCTCCTGTAGAAATCCGTAGTCGTATCGAACGGCGGAACGAATCTCGCTCGCCGGCCTTCCTGCCGCCCAGCATACCATGACTCTCGGAATCGCGATATTCAATTACATCGCGTCCGGCGGGAAGGCTCCGGGCCGATTTTTGCCCGGGCGCAGGCGAATTCACGTATTGCTTCACGTCATGCAGCGGCGTATTATTTGGGGGACGGAGGAACCCGGGATGAAGCGATCATTGTTCCTGGCACTGTACATATCCTCACCGCTCGTGCCGGCGGTTCTCTATTTCCTTTCGGTCGGGGGCGGAATCGACGAGTACACCCTGTCGATGATCCTGGGCATATACGCGTTCATCCTGATCTGCAATCAGTTGATCCTCGCGTCCAGGCCGTCATTCGCCATGGAAGCGCTCGGCCTCAAAGGAATCCTGGCCCTGCACGGCACCGCGCCCTTCGTAATCCTGGGCATCGCAGGCGTACATCGTTTTCTCAAGATGGCTGTCGGTTTTTCCGCCGAGACCGTTCAGGCCACCTTCGGCACGGCGGCCTGGTGGACGTTCCTGTTGGCGGCGTTCTTCGCCCTCCTGCTTTTAGCCCCCATCAATCATCCCGTCGCCAAGAAGCTGAAAGACCTGATGGCACGATCCTTCAAACTCGACTACAAGACAGCCAGGCTCTTCCATAACATTACGCTTGCCGCGAGCATTGCCATCATGATACATGTCCTGCTTGCTTCCAGCTCCAATTTTCAGGCCAACCCGATCGGAACCCTCTGGATGATAGCCTGGCTCTCGTTGGCACTGGGTATGTATCTCGGCTATCGGCTGCGCGGCCGCAAATCCCCGGTTGGGCTATCCTGACCCTGAATCAGGCGATGATGCGGCAAACAATATAAAACGGCAAGCAATTCGCCCCAATACTCATTTTTGAGGTGCTCGCCGCCTTTTTCGTCGTCGCGGCGTTCGCCGCCGTCGCGTACGGGTTCCTTTTCAGGAACCTGCCGCTCGCGGTCGCGTACATGCTGGGGCTAACGGCCGGCAAGTTCCTCGGGTCATGGATCGGCTCGGTGCTGTCCGACGCCTCCATCCGCGTCCGCAAGTACCTGCCGTTCTGTCTGTTCAGCCAGGCGGGTGTCGCTATCGGCCTTTCCATCGTAGCGGGGCAGGTTTTTCCAGGCGTCGTCGGGGATACCATCCTTGCCGCCGTGGCTGCCACGACCTTTCTCATGTAGATTACAGGCTCGTCAACCTGGATGCCCCGATTCTAATTACTCCGCAACAAGCCGCTCACAAGACTGGGCGATGATTGTACCAAGCCGACAAGCTGATTCGTTATGCTTTCCATCCTCGGATGCTCTCTTCCCCTTGACGCGAACCACACCGCATTATACCGTTCGCTCCGGAGGAACCTCATGGACGAACGAAACCGATTCGGCACGTGGCAGATCTGGATCGCGGCTACAGGGGCGCTCGTATCGGGAGCCTTCCTCCTGTGGGCCTTCAGCAGGCCGGGTACGCTCGGGTTATACCGATGGGGATACAAGGCCCCATTCCTGGCGCTCATGGGCCTTGCCGCGTTTGCGCTGATCGTAACCGGTGCCTACCGGATCATCGCATCAAAAACTGGCCGGAGAATCGTTTTTCTGGGCTGTTTCGGAGCGATCGTCGCCATTCTGTCTCTCGGAGTCGGCGGTGGAGTGGCCACGTTCATCCTGCTCAAGGCCTACGGAGGCGACCTGCCGGCGGCGGCAGACAAGCCGATCCTGCCCGATCCACGGCTCGGCTTGGCCGTACCTGCCAGTCGTTCCTTGCGCGTCGCCCTGTCCTCGGACCCGCACTTCGATCGAGACATATCCAATCATGAGGCGACCGCAGCCATCCTCACGCGGGCACAGGCCGAAGTACAGGCAGGCTCGTTGGACGCTTTCTTCATGCTCGGCGACTTCGTCGAAATGGGCTTTCTGGCTTCAGGGTGGAACGCAGCGCTCGGCGAACTGAAACGACTGGCTCCCGACGTACCCTTCTACGCCCTGATGGGTAACCACGATGCCATGGTCGGCGGCGACAGACGGTGGCGTGCGGCGTTCCAGCCGTCAGGCCCGGAAGCCAAATCAATCAATGATCAGCAATCAAGCCAGGCTGCCTCTGATCAGCCCGTCTTCCAGTCCGCCGCCTTCGCGCAACCATCACCATACATGTGGCGATTGGATGCGGGCAGGGTGCATTTCATAGCCATCAACCTACCTTGGGGTCCCGAGGATTTCAGCCGTCGCGAACGGACCTGGCTCGCGGCGCAGCTGGACTCAATCCCGCAGGATGATTTTACGGTGGTACTGTCCCACAGCTTTTTCCATAGTTCTGGCTACGTCGACGAGGATACCGGCATGCCCTGGTACGAGCATGCGGAAAACCTGGTCTCCGTCGCTCCCCTGCTCGCTAGCCGCGTCGATTTGGTAGTATCTGGACACAATCATTATATGGAATGGATCGAGGCTGACGGAACGGCGTGGGCGGTCGTTGGGGCCATGGGTGGCAAGCCAGACCCCGAGCCGTCATATCGGTCGACTGGTTCCGTCTTTTTCAGCCGCGGAAAATTCGGCAGGCTCGTGCTGCAGCTTGTCACCGCAGGCTTGTCCTGTTCGTTCGAGGACATCTCCGGACAGACGCTGTTTTCAAGGATAATCCCATGGTCCTAAAAACCGCCATGCCGTGACCCGTACCTATCTCGATTCAACGCGTAGCTCCATACCGATCCCGCGCCTTGCAGTCATGTCGGACAAGCGACCCAGATCCACCTTCGATCCACAGTTCATCGAAGCTTGTTGCCTGCCGTCATCGCCAGTAAAGACGCGCGCAAACAGCACATTTCGTTTCTTCAATCCTTTTGCCGAGATGAAGAATTCGCCCCCAGCCGGG
>SPCK01000409.1 GCA_004525355.1 Spirochaetales bacterium | reverse complement strand
TTCCAGCGCCTGGATGGCGGCAGCGCGCTCATCGGCGAGACGTACGACCAGGTCGACGTCGGCGTTCATGAAACGATCCGCGATATTCTTGCGGACGGCCTCGACATTGTCCTTGATGAATTTGAGGTCAAGCATGATGTTCGCATGATAGAACAAAATGGTTCGGCTGGCAATCGGTGGAGAGAGTCCTTGCGCGTATGTGCTCTTTTTGCTATTTTATCCTCATGAAACTTGAAATAAATGCCCGTGGGAACGGTGCCTGTCCCCTCTGCGTTTCCGACGGGAACTGCCGGATACAGCGAAAGCTCGCCGAGAACGCCGATGACCTGAATCCCGCCTCGGGTGCCGAGATGGAAATCGTGATTTACAACTGTCCCTACTTCAAGGAAAAGCTGGCCCCGTGATCGATCGCCTGGAGGCGGTTTCGAACCGCTATGCACAACTTACCGAACTCGTCTCCGATCCTGCGCTCTCCCGGGATCCACCACGATACAGGCAGACCATGCGTGAGCGCTCTCGGCTGGAAGCCGTCGTCCGGGCCTTCGGCGGGTACAAGAAACTGCTGTCCGAACTCGAGGGAGCCAGGGCCATCGTCCTGGACGAGCCCGATCCGGATCTCAAGGAAATGGCTCGGGATGAGCTTAAAGATCTCGAGGAAAAAAAGTTGTCCATGGAGGAAGAGCTCAAGGCGATGCTCGTTCCCCACGATCCCCTTGACGACAAGAATACGATCCTGGAAATCCGCGCCGGCACCGGCGGCGACGAAGCGGCCCTGTTCGCCGCGGATCTCTATCGTATGTACGCGCGATATGCGGACGTCAAGGGCTGGAAAATCGAAATCATGAGCTCGAGCGAGACCGGACTGGGCGGTTTCAAGGAAATAATTTTTTCGGTCTCCGGGGAATCCGTTTTCGGCAAGCTGCGATGGGAATCCGGCGTGCATCGCGTCCAGCGGGTGCCCTCGACAGAGGGTTCCGGACGCATCCATACGAGCGCCGTGACTGTAGCGGTGTTGCCGGAGGCCGAAGAGACCGAGATAGACATCAAACCCGAGGACCTGCGCGTCGACGTGATGCGCGCAGGCGGTCCGGGCGGGCAATGCGTCAACACGACCGATTCCGCTGTGCGGCTCACCCATCTTCCTACCGGACTGACCGTGCACTGCCAGGACGAGAAGAGCCAGATCAAGAACAAGGCCAAAGCGATGCGCATCCTTCGCGCGAGGCTGTTCGATTTTGAGGAAGCCAAGAAGAACGCCGAGCGCGCGGCCGACCGCCGCAGCCAGGTGGGTACGGGCGATCGCTCAGAGCGTATCCGAACGTACAATTTCCCGCAGAACCGCGTCACCGATCACCGCATCGACGTGACGCTCTACAAGCTCGATCTGTTCATGCAGGGCGACATGGACGAGATCGTTGAGGGCCTGGCTATCCGCGCGCGCGAGGACGCGCTTAAAGCCGAGCGCCTTTGACCCTTCGCGAGGCGATCGCGGAAGGGGCCGGCGCGCTTGAGGCGGGACGTCCGGGGTCGCCTTTCCTGGACGCTTCGCTTCTCATGGCGCAGGCCCTCGGAGTTGGACGGGACGCGGTGCTCGCGCGTCTGCCGGAGGGGATACCTCCCGACGCGCTTCTTCAATATCGCGGTTTCATACAGAGGCGGCTTGCCGGAGAGCCGGTGGCCTATATCCTGGGCTACAGGGAATTCTACGGCCGGCGATTCCGGGTTGATCACCGGGTTCTCGTTCCACGGCCCGATACCGAGCTGTTGGTTGAGGTTGCGCTGGCCCTTCTTCCCGCGCCACGGGGTTCTGACGGCGGGCCTCCAATACGCGTGCATGATGCATTTGCGGGCTCCGGCTGCGTTGGCATCAGCCTGGCTGCGGAACGACCCGACATCGAGCTGTCGATGTCCGACGCATCGACCGACGCACTCGCTGTATGCGCACGGAATTGCCGCACCCTGCTCGGCCGCGAAGCCGCAATGCTGGCAGGCGACATCCTGTCCGCCGCGAGCGCCCCCCTCGACCTGATCACTGCCAACCCACCCTACGTAACGTCTTCGTTTACGGACGATATCCTTTCCAATGGATCGGTGGAACCGCGAAGCGCCCTCGACGGTGGCAACGCAGGCCTGGACTTGTATGCGCCGCTGGCCGTGCAGGCAGCCGGACTTCTGCGTGCGGGAGGCTATCTGGTCGTGGAAATCGGCGAAGAACAGGGGCGTGCGGTGGCCGACATACTCAGGAACGCGGGTTTTACTGACATAGGGATACTTCAGGACCTGGCCGGGCGGGACCGGGTCGTGCGTGGAGAGATGCC
Organism: Spirochaetales bacterium; assembly: GCA_004525355.1. Classification (GTDB taxonomy): domain Bacteria; phylum Spirochaetota; class Spirochaetia; order Treponematales; family UBA12059; genus UBA5200. Next base: position 297 of record SPCK01000409.1, on the reverse strand, counting down.
ATGAAATACGAAGACCGTCTTGAAGATCACCTGGAGCGTTTCCTTCCTGAGGACCTCGAGCGCATACATGCGGCGCGGACTTGGGCGGCTGTACTTCACGAAGGCGAATTGCGGGCCTCGGGCGAGCCGGAGGTAACGCACCTCGAGAGAACGGCGGCCATACTGGCTGGCATGGGTATGGATGCGGACAGCGTCATCGCGGGCCTCCTGCACCATGCCATGGAGGAATGCAAGACTACCCGACCCAACGTGGATGAACGATTCGGCCCACGCGTGGCGGAGCTGGTTGACGAATTG
>SPCK01000037.1 GCA_004525355.1 Spirochaetales bacterium | reverse complement strand
GGATTCATGACGATGGCTCCTCCGGCCCGTTCGAGTAAGCGCCCGTTTTCCATCTGGTCGCCCCGGCTCCCTTGGCCAACCAGAGGCACGAGTACCATCGGCTTGCCTGCCGCTGAACTCTCCCAGACCATACCGGCGCCGGCCCGGCCGAGGATGATATCGGCGGCCGCATAAAGGTCAGCGAGCTCGCCATGAACGAACTCGAAACCCTTGTATCCTTCGTCCGCGGTTCGTGCTGGAGCGTTTCCCGGACCGGTCTGATGCGCCACGGCGATTTTGCCTGCGAGGCTCGGGAGTATCGAGGCCACCAGGTCGTTCACCTGCCTGGCGCCCTGGCTGCCGCCCAAGACCAGGAGGACGGGCAGCTTGTCGCTGAATCCAAGCCATGATCTGCCGCGTACTGGATCGCCTGAAGCGATCGCTGATCGAACCGGATTGCCCGTGACGATTGTGCGTTGGCGTTTGCTTTCATCCAGGAACTTCAGTGTAGCATCCCAGCTGACCAGGATGCGTCGAGCCTTGCGCGCATTGAGTCTCGTAGCGAGGCCTGGCGAGACGTCCGATTCATGGGTGATATACGGAATGCCCAGCGAAGCCGCGGCCATGCAGGGCGGTACGCTGACGTAGCCGCCCTTGGAAAACAGCAGAACCGGCTTGAGGCGTTTGAGCAAGCGCCTGGATGCGAAATATCCTGCAGCGACCCTGAAGACATCAGCCACGTTGTGGGGGGAAAGGGAACGTCGGAGCTTGCCGGCGGGTATGGCAAAGAATTCCACTCCAGCAGCCTCGACCGCGGCACGTTCGACCTCCTTGCCCGATCCAATCCAGACAATCCTGCCATTCCACAATGGCCTGAGGCATTCGATCACGGCCAAGCCCGGGTAGACATGCCCTCCAGTGCCGCCGCCAGTAAATGCGATGCAGGGCTCGTCGCTCATACAGCTCCCAAGAGTGTGGCGTATGCCTTCAGGACGGGATCGACGGGGCCACCGTCCTCAAGTACCTTCCTGGTGAGCACCTTGCCCAGTTGGACGCCTTCCTGGTCGAATGAATTGATATTCCAGCAGAAGCCCTGGAACATCACCTTGTTCTCATAGTGGGCAAGCAGGGCACCGAGGGCATATGGATCAAGTTCTTCGCCCACGATAAGGGAGTTCGGCCTGCCTCCCGGAAATCGTTTGTTCGGGGCGGTGTCGTCCTTGCCCAGGGCGAAGGCGACTATCTGCGCCGCCAGATTGGCATTCAGTTTTCGCCTGCTACTGGAACCCTCGAATTCCGGGTCGAATGAAGTCTGGTTCTTCTTGAAGCCGATGAACTGCAGGGGGATCGGATCCGTACCTTGATGCAGCAATTGGTAGAAAGAATGCTGGCCGTTCGTGCCGGGTTCACCGAACAGGACGGGACCGGTCGACAGGGGAACGTCCTCACCATCGCGATCGACGCGTTTGCCGTTGGATTCCATGTCCAGCTGCTGCAAATGCGCCGGGAATCGTGAAAGGGCTTGCGAGTACGGGAGAATTCCGGTGGAAGGCCGCCCGAGGACGTTCCTCTGGAATATGCCGATGAGGGCGTCCATCAGGGATGCGTTGTTTCGTGGTGCCGGCTCGAGCGCCCGCATGTCAGCCTCGGCCGCTCCGTCGAGAATGGCCCTGAAAGCGTCCGGGCCGATGCACAGCGACAGTAACACACCGCCTACCGCGCTGGTTGCGCTATATCGTCCGCCTATGAAATCATCAATGTAGAACGAGTCGAGGTATCCTGGATTTCTCGCCAGAGGACTGGTTTCGCTCGTCACCGCGATAAGGTGCCCGGCGGGATCAAGCCCCTTGACCGAGGTAAGCCGAGCCTTGACGAGGGCTTCGTTGGCCAGCGTTTCCTGGGTGGTACCACTCTTGGAGACGAGTATGAAGAGCGTCGACTCCGGGTCGATCGTCGCCAGTACTCCATTGGCGTCGTCGGGATCGACGTTGCTGATGAAGGATGCGCGCAGCCCGAGCAGCCCCCTCTCCCGGGCCCATTGTTCGAGCGCAAGGTACAGCGCGCGCGGTCCCAGGTCGGATCCCCCGATGCCTATCTGCACGACGCGCTCGAATCGCTTGCCGCTCGATCCCAGGATCTCACCGTTTCGCACCCGTTCCGCGAACGCGGAAAAGCGCTTCCGCTCACCCTCGTAAAAGTCCCTGAAATTCCGTCCGTCCCTTACGACATGACCGGCCGGCTCGCCTCGCAGGAGATGATGGAGTACCATGCGATTCTCACCGATATTCATGAGCGCACCCGAGGCAAGCGCGCGATACTGACCGATGAGGTCGAGTCGGTTTGCAGAGTCGGCGAGGAGGTCGAGAGTCTCGTTGTCTACGTCCATCGCCGCATAGGAATAGGAAAGGCCTCTCGCGACAGGGATGATCCGGGATGCGACGCGCTCTGAATTCAGGACCTTACGCAAGTCCTCGTGGCCTTTTCGCATCAGGGATGGCCAGCTCGGGCAGCGGTCGATTCGGTTACAGGCGCTCATCGTAGTTCCTTCCTCGGTCAGGATCGCGCGGTAATAACCCCGAACCTGCTCCGACTGTGTCATTTCGATACGTTTATAGTACGGATCTACTGTTTTTTTTGCAAGTACGGTGTCGCGGGACGGGACGGTTTTTATCTGCTATACTTGAGAAACGCCGACTTGGAGGAGAGCCGGGAACGATTATGGCCAATTACATAACTTTTATTGAGAAAGAGTTCATTTTCAACCAGCTCATCAGGAATTCGGGCCGGATGCTCTTGTTCGGTACGGGCAAGAACGCTGCATGCACCGTCAACTCCTACAATAAAAACTATTTGATTCTAGAGGGAATTGGGGATGAAACGGCGCGATTCGCTGCCTGGGAACCTGTCTCCGTATATATCGGCTACCAGGGACAACGACTCATGTTTACGTCGAAAGTCGTCCATATCGATGGGGCTCGGATCAACATCGCGTTCCCGGAAAAACTGGTCAAGGCACCCCAGCGAAAGTCCGTCCGCGTCTCTCCGCCGCACGATCTTCAGCTTGAGTTCTTTCTGCAAAATGACCGCATACACATGGATTGTCCCGAATCCCTTGAATATCTTGAGATCGAAATACCGGAGATCAGCGAAGGTTTTGACACAAGTTCGCTCAATACCTTGCTGGCTTCCTTCAGCGAGAAGGCCGGGGCTCGTTACTCCATCAATGGCGTAGTCATGTTTGGCAAGGGGCGGAAGCCGGAATCCGTTGAAGAACGAGTCATTTCCCAGCTTGGTCGCGTGCTTCTGGTGACGAGTACGAAAAGTCCACTGCCGTCGATCGATCCGTATCCCGAAGGCCGGATCATCACGCAGAAGGCGGCGGATGCTTACGAGGGCCCTTCCATCTTCCTTGAAGGATCGGATCTCGAAAAGCGCAGGCAGGAAAAAAGCAAACAGGGGATCATCTCGGAGTTGTACTGCCCCATCCTGTACTACCAATACGTCGTTGGTTATGTATATGTGATGAATAATGATTCCAAGAAAGTCTGCCTTGATTTTCGTGCAGTGGACTTCGCCTGGGAATTCTCCCGTATACTGGCATATAATTTACGGGCGCTTGGATATTTCCGGTCTGCGGAGGAGTATGAACCGCTACCGCATGTACCTGCCGTTTTTGATCTTTCCACCGGCGGATGTCTGTTCATGCTTCCAAAATCATCATCCAAGGCAAAACTCAAGCAATCTGCCATTATCGACCTTCGGATCGGCAATGGAGAATCCAGTTTATCCTGCAAGGGGCGCGTCATCAGGCGCTTCGATGACAAGCAATATGATTACTACGGCGTATCCTTCGTCAACATGACCACGGAATCGATAGATTTTCTCAGGCGTATCCTTTATGCCGATGGAGCCACGCGTTTCGCATGCGATGAAACGGATTACGCTGAGTAGCTATGGAGGAAGGATGAGCGCTACGATGGGATTTTTCGATAGACTGGCTATCGCGTTCGAGGCGATGATGCATTGGGAAACCCTCGTAACTCTGGGTGGTTTCATTGCAGTTTGGCTACTGTTCCGTAGTCTCGCCGACCCCTGGGCCAGGGAGGGCCGACATCGCAGGAAGCCTTCCGTCAGGAAACCCGTACTCCCGGAGAATCCGCCGGCCGGCGATGATTCCCTGGACGAGGATGACGACCGCTTTCTCGATTGAGCATCCCCCGTCGGGCAGGCTTCAGGAGCCTGCGCCATGGCCCGTAACGGTCGCTTCGTATCATTCCTATTCTCTGCGCAAGCACCAGGGCTTCCGCGATCTCATCGCCGGCCCAGTCGGCAAGTGCAGATGAGAGGGCTGCGATGGGACTCCCGACGCGTCCCGCCAAAAAGCTCGCCGCTTGGGCAAGGTCGAATCGGCGTGGATGCAGCCTGGTCAGGGCGATGATTTCCGCCGCCCCTTCTGGCTCGCGATGCTCGTTTCCCTTGCAGCGATCGCAGCCGGCGCAGGCCTCGTTGCTCTCGCCGCCGAGAACCATCGCACCGAGAAGAAAATTCCTTCTACACGGATACGCATCATGCGCATACCTGCGCATTGTTTCTTTTCTTGAATACGCTGCCGATGCATCCAGGGTCTTCTCCCGCATGGTGGTGATCGTCCCCAAACCCTTTGATGCCGCGTCATGAAAATCGGATGGAGAGGCCTCGCGGAGCAGCAGCGCTTCGGAAGGCAGTCCGTCCCTCCCTGCGCGCCCGGATTCCTGCAGATATGACTCGACCGATGCAGGCGTCCCGACGTGAATGACGCTCCTTATGTCAGGCTTGTCGATTCCCAGGCCGTAGGCGCACGTTGCGAATAGGACTCCATCCCGTGAAGTGAAAAACCACTCTTCGATGGCGGTACGTTCCGGTTTTGAAAGGCCGGCGTGATAAAAACGCACGGTATCGCGTGGCAGGTATTCTGCGAGGTCTTCTGCAAGGATTTCCACTCCGGAACGGGACGAGGTGAAGACGAGGAGAGGTTTTGGCATCCGTGCCACTTCCTTCCGCAGGGCTCTGCCGAGTGATAGAGCCGACTGTACGGAATAGTGAATATTGGGTCGATCGGGGATGCCGGCCACCAGTCGAAAGATGGCATCCGGGAACAGGATTTCCGAGATTCTCGCGATCACGGCCGGTGATGCCGTCGCGGTAAATGCGCTCACGAAAGCTGGTCGTATGCGCTCAATCAATCGTCCCAGCTCAAGGTATGCCGGTCTGAAGGTGTCGCCCCATTCAGAAACGCAATGCGCTTCGTCGATGACCACGTGGGCCACTTTCAAGGAGGAAATCCTCTCGAGGACTGCGGGTAGGGCTAGGGATTCTGGATTGACGATGGCTATTTTAGCCTCTTTTTCTTCAAGTAGCCGAAATGCCTCGAAGCGATCGGCCGCGCTCATGCCTCCCTTGAAGGTGACATGCGCAATGCCACGGGCCGACAAGCCCCGAGCCTGGTCGTTCATCAATCCGATGAGCGGATAGACAACTATGGTCACGCCGTCCACGAGTAGGGCCGGAAGCTGGAAACACAGGCTCTTGCCATATCCGGTGGGCAAGACCACGACCTGTCGCGCCGGTGGAGTCTCCTCGGATTCCAGCGATGCGGCCAAGCCACCTTCCGCGATGCCGATGGTATCCAGCACGTTGACTATAGCCAATCGCTGGTAGGGGAAGAGGTAGGGCGCGTTGAAACGCTCAAGCGCGGTCGTCGCGACAGGATCGTCATTGTCCATGTGGCATGTACGAATGCGGAGTGAATGGTGCTTGCAATTCAGAATGTCCAATGACTCGGAAAACTTTTGTACATACTCCACATTTCTTCGGATTTTGGGTCTTCTGTCGATAATCTCAAAATCCTGCGAAAATGCCTGCCTTATGGCAACTGTCCCGTAGCTTCATGAGCAGGGACAGCCTCAAAAGGGTGCAGAATCATAAGAATCAGGAGAAAGCACCTGCCGAGGGACAGAGGCCAGCCACCGGACAGTCGGGGCACCGGGGCTTCCGGGCGTTGCAGATATGCTTGCCCAGTCGATTGAGGGCAAAGCTGAACTGGGTCCAGCGATAGGTGGGCAGTGACCCCGCGATCATTCTCTCGCTCCTGATCGGGTCATCCGTCGGCGCCAAGCCCAGGCGACGAGCTGTCCTCAGGACATGCGTGTCAACGACGATACCCGGCTTGCCATGGCAGGCGCTGACAACCAGGTTGGCTGTCTTTCTGCCAACTCCAGGCAAACGTACGAGTTGATCAATACTGTCGGGGACTTCTCCCCCGAAATCGGTCATGAGCAAACGGGCAGTGGCGACTATATTGGCTGCCTTATTGCGAAAGAATCCTGTGGAATGCACCAAGCTTTCAACCGCACCGGGATTGGCTGCTGCCAGCTCGGCGGGGCCGGGGTAGGCCTTGAACAGGGCCGGCGTGACCCGGTTCACCTGATCGTCGGTGCATTGAGCGGACAGGATTACAGCGACAAGCAGTTCAAAGCAGTTTCTATAGTGTAATAGCGGACCTTGGTCGGGCCAGATGGGAACGATGATCGCGTACAAGGCGTCCGCAAGTCTGGATGCGTCGGTATTGGCGTTCATGGCCTCAGTATGCACACACGAGGCAATGTCGCTCAAGTATGCACCGTCCATTGCGAAATCCCCAATGGCGTTCTATACTATAGATGGGCCGGACGCCCATCGCTTTAGTATGGAGGAAGACATGAAACGCGCCCTTCTCGTATTGGCGGCTATCCTGGTCGTATCACCAGTCTTCGCGCAGAGCGCCGGCGGGGGAGGCACTCTCGGAACGAGCGGCACCCTCGATACGAGCGGCTCCATCAAACAGGTTTCGGACCTGTATCCCGTTCGCGTCGATGTCGTACGCGTCTTCAGTCACGCACAAGGATTCCGCGTGGTGTACCGGAAGGGACAGACCGGGTTCGCAGAAGCATACGTGCCCAGTACGTGGTTTGTCGCCGGCGGCAAGGCGCAGTTGATACGGGCCCACGGACCGGTGTATCCCTATATGGTCGTATACTATAAGTCGGACGGCACGTTCAGTCACCTGAAACTGTACGTCCAGCGGAATCTATCCGATCCCACGTGGGGTCAGATTTCAGGCGACCCCGGTGACGTATTCAAGGTGGATACGATCAAGCTGGAATATTAGCATTACCCCTGCGCCTGGAACCTACGAGTTTCAGGCATGATGCCCAAGGATTGGTTCATTCCACATGCATGCAATTGACTCATCGATGGCCGGTGTCATCTCGTTTCTCGATCGATACTCGTTGTATTTCATTCTCGGCCACAAGGAGCCGGATGGTGATTGCGTCGGCAGCCAGCTCGCGCTTGCCTCTTTCCTTGAAAGGCATGGCAAGACCTGTGTCCTACTGTCCGCCGGACCGTTCTCGCGAACTGAGATAGCCTCGCATGCATCGCGCTTCGCGGAAACCGCGTCGACGCCAGTACCAGCCGATTCGGCGGTCGTGGTGCTCGACTGCTCCTCTCTTTCCCGGGTCGGGCAGTCTGCGGACGGCCTTTCGGGGCTTCCCTTGGCGTTCATCGATCACCACGCGTCCGGAGAGGCTTCCGGTGAGGTGCGGTTCGTCAATCCCGCGGCGCCATCGGTAACATATCTGGTTCAATCCATCATCGAGGCGAGCGGGGACAGACCCAGTCCCCTGGAGGCGGAACTTCTGCTTTTTGGACTGTGCACCGATACGGGTTTCTTCAGGCATCTGGGCGAGAAGAGCGGCGAGGTATTCCACTCGGCTGCGCGGCTCGTCGCCGCGGGAGCCTCTCCAAAAGAAGTCTTTGCCATGATGAACGGAGGCAAGCCTTTCGCCTCTCGCAAGCTCATGGGCGAGCTGCTATCCAGGGCCGAATCGCTCTATGACGGCAAGTTGTTGGTTACCTGGACAGGTATTGAAGAGCAGCAGCGGTATGGCCTCGTCGGCAGGGATTCGGATATGCTGTATCAACTCCTCATGACTGTAGAGGGCGTCGAGGCTGTGGTGGTAGTCCGGCAGGAGAAACCCGGTGAATGTACCGTTGGATTCCGCTCGCGCGAGCTGATTGACGTGGCGGCCATCGCGGCTTCCTTTGGAGGCGGCGGTCATCGGCTCGCAGCTGGTCTGCATATTTTCGGGGAGCTTGATGAGATCAAAAGCAAAGTCGTCGAGGCGTTCAAGTCGGTCTTCAGTTGAACCCTCGTTGATACCTCATCTCTTTTATTGTAACAGAATGTAACAGCCGCTGTGTATAGGGCCATGTTCTATACCAGAAAATGGTCAGCAGTGCTGTTATCCCGCGAAAGATGTAACCGATTGTAACCACGCTATTGAGTTTTTTCAGCCTGCAAGATTTCTTGCGTGAAATATTCTCAGTGGCCGAATCCAATCGCTTTTTGAACCTATTCCAATAATTCACATAGTCAGCTTCTCGTTCACCATACCTATTCAGGCTTTAAGCTATAAATAGTTGGCCTTGAGCCAAACTTCCTCGCAGTTTCAAGATTCGGGTGTCGAATCGTGGCGCTGCCGGAGCAGCTTCATCGGCATGGCTGTACGGATACTGGTACGTCATTTGTATGTTGATTGGAAGATCTCTCCTTTTTTGGTATGGATCGTGCATTGATTAATCGTGGATGCATGTCGGTCATGGCTGCTTCCGGGCGACAGTATGCCGCATTATCAAAAAGCAAGGTGGATAGAATGGGTAGCGATGACATGACGAGGCTTGTGCTTGCTTCAGGGAACGATGAGCATTCCAGACGACATATCATGGATCTCATCGCCAGGGAAGTCTATGCTCATCCCCGGCGCTACGGATTTGCTTCGGCAGATGATGTGGGAGAAGTATTCAGTAGATACTGGGACAGGATAATCGGATTGGTCGAGCGTTACGAGGATCGCGGTGTAAGTTTCATAGCGTACCTGACCAGCTCATTTCGATATTTTGCCATTTCCCTGCGTCGTCAGAAGGCCAGGGATTACTACCGGGAATCTGCTTGCCTGGCGGAAGAAAAGATGGAGAGCCTGGATTCCTGCCAGGAACGATATACGATTTCGCGGGATGCTCCCTGCAGGCATAGGCCTCGGCATAATCGCGAAATCCTCTTGCGTGCCATCCAGTCGGGTCTACCCTGCCGACGCACAGGCGAGCGAAGCGCTCGTGCCCTCATGGAACGGATTTCCTATCTCTGTGTCAAATGCGCGCCCATAATGGATGATGAGACGATATCCCGGATTGCCGGGCATATCGGCATTGACAGCGACCATCTTGTCGGAATCGCCAGGCGGGTACGGGTGTCGTGTAACGAATCCGCCAATGGGCGCGATGTCAAACGGAGGGGCAGGGATGCAGCATGGCTTAGAATGGGAGCGAACGAGATCCGACTCCAGAACGAGCATGATCCGGAAACGAGAAAATATATCCAGGAACGCATACAGCGCGATCGTCGCCTGTATGCCAGGGCCATTACCATACTGGCGAGAAGCAGGACCCTGGCAAGCAATGAGTTGGTGGCCAGGACCATGGGAATTCCCAAGGGAACGGTGGACGCGGGTCTCAATCGGCTGATGAAACGATTCTCGCCCCTTTATGTCCGGCCGGAAGCTCGCTACAATGATTTTTGCAGGAGGCGCAATGACTCTATACATCGCAAGCAACAACGAGCACAAGATCGAGGAAATGCAGCCGTTACTCGGGTTTGCTGAGTTGAAGTCTCCACGGGATGCCGGTCTGACATTTGATTTTCCTGAAAACGGTGACACTTTCATCGCCAATGCCCTGGGAAAGGCCCGGGCGCTCTACGACTTGGTGGGCTGTCCCACGCTCGCCGATGATTCGGGGTTGTGCGTGGACGCCCTGGGCGGCAAGCCCGGCGTCTTTTCCGCTCGTTACGGTTCTGCGGAAGGGGTGCCTCCGCTGGAGTCCTCGGAACGTAATGCGTTGCTGCTTGAGGAGATGGCGGGGATCAAGGAGCGTGCCTGCCATTTCGTGTGCTGTATGGTGCTTGTGCTTTCAACGAGCCGATTCGTCGTCATCCAGGAAACCTGCGAAGGAATTCTTCTGGAGTCACCAAGAGGAACCGGTGGATTTGGATACGACCCGATCGTGTTCCTGCCGGCCATCGGCAAGAGTGTGGCGGAACTCAGTGTTCTGGAGAAGGACCATATATCGCATCGTGGACGAGCCCTGACTCGTTTGATCCCTGTTCTGGAAGGACTGGAAACCCATCCGTAGCAGCGGGACAAAAAGAAACCGGATTCCCTGAATGAGGGAATCCGGCAGCCCTCCCGCCTTTCGGCGGGAACCATGGGATCAGGCGACGGCAAGCCGTCTTATTCCTTGATACCGTACTTCCTGCGGAAGCGCTCTACGCGTCCTGCGGTGTCGACCAGTTTCTGCTTCCCGGTAAAGAAAGGGTGGCAGGCGGAACAGATTTCCACCTGAAGGTTCTTTACCGTCGAACGGGTCTCAATGACATTGCCGCACGCGCACGTGATGGTGGTGAGCTCGTACTTTGGATGAATACCGCTCTTCATGACCTCTCCTCGCGCGCCGGTCAAACATGCCAGAAAACCGGCTGTATGACGGCGATATACCTGCCCGTGGCATATAAGCCAACGGGATATGGATTCCGTCGTTCGGTCCGTCAATCGCCCATGGGCGTGTTCATGGACCGGAGGAACGCGTCATTATTCTTGGTTTTCATCAACTTGTCAATGAGGAGCTCCATGATCTCCAGGTCATCCATGGGGCTGATCACTTTGCGAAGAACCCAGATTTTCTGAAGTTCTTCCTCGGTCAAAAGGAGTTCTTCCTTGCGGGTACCTGATTTCTTTAT
>SPCK01000102.1 GCA_004525355.1 Spirochaetales bacterium | reverse complement strand
TCACCGGCAAGCCGGTCAAATTCATCGGCGTGTCCGAGCGACCAGATGGCCTTGAGCCGTTCTATCCGGAGCGCATTGCCAGTCGAATCCTGGGCATGGGCGACATCGTATCCCTCGTGGAGAAGGCCCAGGAGAATTTTGACCAGGGAGAAGCCGAGGAACTCGAGCGGAAGCTTGCCAATGAATCCTTTACCCTGCAGGACTACCTGGAGCAGATACGCAAGGTCAAGAAGATGGGTTCCCTCAAGAACCTGGTTGATATGATGCCCGGCATGGCCGGCCAGATATCCGAGGACCAGCTCAACGAAGCCGGTCTCAAGTACGAAGAAGCCATACTTCTGTCCATGACCGGGAAGGAGCGGGGCAATCATCTTATCATCGGGCCCACCCGCCGCTCGCGAATCGCCCGCGGTTCGGGGACCTCGGTAGCGGAAGTCGCCAGACTCATCAAGAAGTTCGAGAAATCACGGCTCATGATGAAGAAGGCGGTCAAGAACAAGAAGATGACCGAGCGCATGATGGGCGGAGGGCGTTGAGGCATGTCGGAGCATCAGCGGATTCCGGGGCGATTCTTGCGGAATTTTCGGTAGTTGCGGGCGTATGTTCGCGCCCCTTTACACGCTTCCGCGCTTTGCGATATACTGCGGCCGCTTCCGTGGCTGCTGTCGCTCGGGGGCGCCCCTAGGACCGTTCAGGGAGCCTTCAGGCTTCTCGCCCGGTTCGCCAACATACCAGCACGATTGAAACGGAGACGTAACGATATGTCCAGAATATGCGAAATTTGCGGCAAGGGCACCATTTTCGGCAACAACGTAAGCCATGCCAAGAACAGGACGCGTCGCACCTGGCGCCCCAATCTCCTCAAGATCAAGACTATGATCGGCGGCACCGTGCTGTCCGTCAAGGTATGCACCCGCTGCCTGAAGTCCAACAAGATCGTCAAAGTAGTCTGATTTCCGAGCTGGCCGCGATGAATACCGCCCTGGCAGGGCGGTATTTCATTTTCAGGGGGCTCCCTAAAAATTCAGGGGACTATCAAGAGAGCTGCCTTCGTTCGCGGCTCGGTGAATCGAGGGTTCCGCCGGGATGGTCCGGGAGTCGCGTTCCAGGACCTTGTTGCGGTAATACAATGCGATATCCGCGGCGACCATCAGTGAATTGAGCACGTACAGGTATACCGCACCGTCAAAACGGTACAGGATCTTGTTGGCGATACCGGCCGCGTATCCGACGAGCACCATAATAAGGAAAAGGATGCTTTTTCCCGTGGTTTTCCTGCTGGCCCAGGATTGGTAGATGGAGAAGGGCCACGCCGCCCCGAAGCACAGGAGCATGACGATTTCGAATGTGCTCATCGGGATGTATCGCTCCTGATCGTTGGGTTGCCGACGCCGCTACTCAGCGCTTTACAATGGAAATGATGCGCTCGAGCACCTTCTTGCGATCAAGTGGCTTGACGATATAGCTCTTGGCTCCAAGAATGAGGCATTTTTTTACGACGTCTTCCTTGCCAAGCGCGCTTACCATGATAACCACGGCGCCCTTGTCGTATTCCAGTATCTTTTCCAGCGCGGACACGCCATCCATGTTGGGCATGGTGATATCCATGGTGACGAGGTCGACGGCAGGTGTCAGTTCTTTGTATTTTTCAAAGCCGACCAGGCCGTCGGTCGCGGTACCGGCCACTTCGAAGCCTTCCGAGGTGAGGATCTGCCCGAGCTGCTTGGCGATGAACATGGAGTCGTCCACGATGAGCACGCGATAGGGCGTACCTTCGGGCTTGAGGCCTTCCGGTCGCTTGTCGTTGATGCTGGACATATCACTCTTGGCTATCATGGCGATTTTTGCTCCTTATTCAAGCTTGTAAAGGGGCGCACGAGATCCGCCGCCATGTTGATCCGCGATACTTCTGGCTCGCCGTATCGGGGCGACCGTATTCATACGCATGACGGTGCAACCTTGCCTTACGTTGAATTTATAGTTCATGCCGGCGAATCACGCAAGTACCGGACGCGGGCCTGTCGTGCGACAGGATGAGTCCTGATTACGCTGCAATCACGGCCGGGGAGATAATGTACGGACGGATCGCCGGACCTATTGACGAGGGTATCGGATGCGTGCATAATCGCCAAAGCATCTTCGTCAGCTGAGCGTGCCCGTAGGGCAGAGCGCCCGGCCGGGACCATAAGGAGAACTAACGTGCCTTGCGGAAGAAAGCGAAAGCTCAGGAAGATAGCGACGCATAAGCGGAAGAAAAAGAAGAGAAAGAATCGACACAAGACCCGCAAGTGATCGTCCGCTATCGCAGCGGAAACGGCCGAGGCCTACATGGCCCGGCCGTTTTTTTTCTTGCCCCAGACCGGCGAAGCAAGTACAATAGCGTGTATGCCCAATGAACTGGATGTATATCAAGTCCTCAAATCCTTCGCCAAAAGAAACAAGATCAGTGCGATCGATTTTCGCGTATTCGTGCTCGCCGTGCAACGCCAGGCTAGGACATACGATCAAGACAACCTTTTTTTCCGTGACCTGGCCTTGCATCCCGAGGGCGTGCTGGTTCCGCGGCTGCTCCAGCTAGCCCATGAGAAACGCATCGCCATCATGTCCGTCGGGAACCAGATTGACAGGATCTATCTTCCCGAGGCGTTTACGGAACCGGTATACGCTGAATATCGACGAATGGAGGATAATCCCGAGGTTCCCTTTCCCGACGAGGATAACCTCAAGCTTTCCATTCCCAGCGAATGGATACAGCCGGTATCGGTGGAAAACGATCTGCCGTCCCTGATAGAGATGGAAGGCGACAGGCCGGTCCTGCTCTATCGAATCACGTTCCCCGAAGGCCTCAAGAGCATCGTGACCCTCTCGATTTCAGCGAGCGAAAAGCTGCTCGAGTACGCGGCTCTCAAGATTCGGCACTACCTGCGCAAGGGATCGAACAAGGATTATATTCAACAGCGCATGATGGGGGCCTTCACGGGCAAGGAATCGCTCCTCAAGGACGCGCTCACCACGGCGATGATCAAGCCATTCGACGCGGTACAGGAGATGCGCCATGGTCGGAGCGACTTTACCTATCCGTTCTGGGCCTACCTGTCGAGTGCCGTAAAGAAAGACCTGTCGGGCAAGGGCGACTTGACGGTGGATGACGTGGCTGTTCTACAGTCCGCTTATATCGTCGACGTCTACAACAATTTCTACAAGGGCAGGAGCCAGCGCGAACAGGATCGCGAGAACGCATTCAAGACGATGGCGCAGCTTATCCGCAAGCCACCGTACCTGTTCAGCATCCAGGACCTGGTGGACTTCAGGGACGGCCAGAGCCGGCCCCTACTGGGCAAATATACCCGGCAGGAGCTGGAGGAGTGGATACACACCCAGACTACCCGGGCCGCCGAGGGCTTGATGCCCGAGATACTGGTATTGCCAACGGGAAAGGGGCGGTCCCACCTGATCGCCAAGGATCGCTTCCTTCCCTACTTGGTCAAGGCTCTCCACGACGCGCGCTCAATAATCAAACCGCTCATCATTCGAGAATGGCAGAATGTCCTGTACGATTTCCGGGTCATTGACGCGATGGAAAATGACTCGGCGTTTCGTGCAAACTTGCATGAACGGATCGAGGGCCTTTCGTCGGCATTGGGCGCAGCCCTCGATTCGCGCTTCGCGATCAGCGTGTACGCGGAAACCAGGGGCAGCAAGGACACGCCCGCGGACCTTGACCGATATTTCGGCGGGGGGATAGCTCCCATCGACATACTGCTGGATCTGGACAGGAAGCGGCTCCTGACGGATGTCAGAATGCTATTGCCGTTCTGGTACACCGTACCGGTACTGTCCTGGTTCATCGGGCTGTTCAAGCGGGCGCGCAGGCGCAAGTCGACCCAGCGGGAGGCCGTCAAGTCGGCGATCGCCATAGATACCAAGGGGGATAGCGCCCAGGGTGGGAACGCGACGACCAAGACCAACTCGCGCGCGATGGAATTTTCCCAGATGGCCAGCAAGGCGGAACGTCGATTCCTGCCCGACGGCTACGCAGCCGATGAGTACCTGGCCATACTGGAATCCCGCTGGAACAATATGCTGGATCCCAGGGCCAAGTTGAACCTGACAGAGGACGTGAACTCCCTGGTGCGGGACTACCTCCGCGGCATCCTGCGGACCATGAAGCCCTCGAGCTTCACCCCCGAGCGCATCGAAACCATGGCATCGAACCTTGCGGACACATCCAATTTGATACGGATACGGAACCATTCGTCCCTGGAAGAATATATCCGCTTGTATATGGTAAAGATCCTCAAACGATGAGGGGCCACCCTTGAATGCATCCATAATCGGAGTGGCCGCCTGCCTCGTCCTTTCAGGGATCTTCTCCAGCGTGGAGACGGCTTTCACGTCGCTTACCGTTTTCCAGATTGAGTCCATCAAGAAGCGCAGGCGGGGCGGCGCACTCGTCGAGCGCCTAGCGCGCAAACCGGACGAACTGATATCCACCATCCTGATCGGAAACAACATCGTCAACATCCTGGCATCCGTGCTGGCGACCGAATGGGCGCTCAAGCGCTGGGGAGACGAAGTCCTGGGCTTGGTGACGGGTGCGCTTACCTTCCTTATCCTGATCTTCGGCGAGGTGACGCCCAAGCGCGTGGCCATCGCCCACAACGAGGCGGTAGCATCCGCCCTGGCCCCGCTGCTCCTGGTGTGCACCTACCTGTTCAAGCCCCTCGTGCTAATCGTGAATTTCCTGAGTTCGCTGGTGACGAGACTGTTTGGCAAGCCAAACAAAGATGGATTGTCCATGGACACCATGGTGCAGATGCTTTCCATAGCCGAGCACATGGGCATCATCGACTACGCCAAGAGCTCGATGGTAAAGAACGTATTCCGCCTCGGGTCCACGACGGTGCAGGCGGTCATGACGCATCGCATCGACGTGTTCAGCCTGGACAAGCGGACCAGCGCCGAGGAAGCGTGCCGGCTCGTCCTTGACCCGGGGCACTCGCGCATTCCCGTATACGACGGCGAAAGCGAGAACATCGTCGGAATGACGACCACCCATCTGGCTATCAACGAAGTATTGTCCGGCCGCGGCGGTCGGCTCCTTGCCGATATCATGATCGAACCGCTGTTCGTAATGCCCAACAAGCCGCTGGGAGACCTGTTCAATCTGTTCAAGAAACGCAAGGAGACCTTCGCCGTAGTCATAGACGAGTACGGTGGCCTGGCCGGCATCGTGACCATGCGGGATGTGGTGGAGGAAATCGTCGGAGAAATATACGAGAGCACCGGCGAAGTTTCCCGCGAGCGCATCCACAAGCGCGCCGACGGATCGTACACGGTGACCGGCGATACGCCCATCGCCGTCGTGGCGGAATTGTCCGGTACGGAGATTCCAAGTTTGCCGTACGTCCAGACCATCGCCGGCTACGTGGCCTGGGCGCTTGACCGCATTCCCGTACCCGGTGACCTGGTGGAGACGGAGATGGGGACCTTCACCGTGCTCAAGACCGATGCCAACAGGGTCGACGAAACCCTCTTTCGTCCGCCCGGTGGGACCTGACGTTGAGCGTCGCGCGGGCTTTGGGCCATGATCGGCGGCGATCATGAGAATCGGCGACGAGATCGAGCTGGCAATAGAGCGCATCGCGGCGGGCGGCGACGGCCTCGGCTTCATTGACGGTATCGCCGCCTTCATTCCGTTGTCCGCCCCGGGCGACTGCCTGCGCGCCCGCATCACGGAAACCAAATCAGATTATCTGCGCGCGGAGATCCTGGAAGTGGTCGAAGCCGCTTCATCGCGTATCGATCCGCCCTGCCCGTTGTACGGTCGGTGTGGAGGCTGCAACCTCATGCACATGGATTACCAGGCCCAAATCGAAGCCAAGAAAGGCGTGCTTCGCGACGCCCTCAGGAGGGTCGGTTCGGTTTCCGAAACCATCGCGATCGAGGCAGAAGCCTCATCGCCGTTCGAGTATCGCAACCGTGCGCAGTTCCGCGTCACCCCCGATGGATCCCTGGGCTACATGCAACGGGGTTCTGTCGCGAGCATCCCCGTTCCAGCCTGCCCAATACTGACACCCGCCCTGGGCGACTGGCTGCGTGTGGCCTGGAACGGCGGCGGCTGGAAGGAACGCTCCGGCTACCTGGCGGGCAAGGATCGATTCATCGCCTTCGGGACGCAGGATCGAGTATATCTTGAAGGCCGGGACAACGAGGCCGAGGCGAGCGTCGGCGGTAAATCATTCCGATTCCCTGTCGGCGGGTTCTTCCAGAGCAACCTCGACTTGCTGGAACGACTGGTCCCCGCGGTACTCGAGGGAATGGGAGGCGCGCGAGCGGCTGACTTGTACAGCGGCGTGGGGCTGTTCGGCGCGTTCCTCAAGGAGCGATTCGAACGACTTGCTTGCGTTGAGCAGGACCAGCGATCCGTCGGATACGCCTGCCGCAACGTAGGGCGGGAAGCCGATTTTTCCGCCTTGGGCGTCGAGGCCTGGACGCGGAGCGCACAGGCCATGGCGGATTTCGACTATGTGGTCGTCGATCCGCCACGGGCGGGACTGGGTCCGCCCGTTCGCGCATGGCTTGCCGACAGGCGGCCAGCCGTCGTGGGCTACGTCTCGTGCGATCCGGTCTCGTTCGCCCGCGACGCGGGAGCGCTGGTACGCTCCGGCTATCGACTCGACGCCGTCAGGATATTCGACTTCTATCCGCAGACGTCGCACATGGAAAGCTATGCGCGGTTCCAAATCGACTGAGAGCGTACGGGCTGGCCGGGAACCGGCCAGGTCCGTGCTCCTGGTCGCGTTGATACTGGTCGCGTTCTCCCTTTCCGCCTCGGCGGACGAGGCCGAGGTTCTGTTCCGCTTTCCCGCGGGCGGCATCGTTACCACTGGTCCGGTGATAGCAGACGGCCGTCTGTGGTTCATCTCAGACAGTAAAACGCTTTACGTGGTGACGGTGGACGGAGAAGCTGTCGGCAAACGGACGATATCGAGCAAACGCGTTCCCTACATAGCCTGCGATCCTTTCGGGCGGGCGGCCATCCCGGAGGGAGCCTCCTCCATCGTGCTCGTGAACAAGGCCGGTCAGGCGGTATGGACGGTCGATCCGGGCTCTACCGCGATCGGTGCCCCGGTTTTCAGCCCGGACGGCAGGATGTACGTCGG
>SPCK01000122.1 GCA_004525355.1 Spirochaetales bacterium | reverse complement strand
GAAGACCTGACTGTGGTTGCTTTCGATGATATAGAAATGTCCCGATTGATACGGCCCGGCCTGACAACGGTACATCAACCGAGTTTCAAGAAAGGCTACGAGGCCGGCCGGGTCCTGCTGGGGATGCTGGAAGGCGGGCAGGCCGAGCAGATCGTCATGTCGGCTGAGTTGACCCTGCGCGGCTCGTCGGCTCCGCCCCCGGGTGACGGGAACTGATCCGGTATGCGTTTCCCCGGATGGTTTCCTGGCTTTCTGGAGCTGGACGCGGATCGCTGCGGCATCCTGGTCGCCGCGTTGCGGCAGGCCGACGTTCCCTGTAGCCTGTTCGAGTCCGGTGCCGGCCGCTTCATCGTCGCAAGGCCCCGGGAATCGGTACGCGATTCGCTGTATCGTGCCAAAGTCGTGACGGCCCATTACGACCGTGTCCCGGGAACGCCGGGCGCTCTGGACAACTCGGCCGCCTGCCTGCAGCTCTGGCGCTACCTGTCAGAGGGGAAGGACGCGTACAACCTGAGCGCCGTGTTCACGGACCGTGAGGAACTTTCCGGCCGCCCCGCGACGGAACAGGGTTCCTTCGCACTGGGAAAGGCTTTCGGGTCGCTCGGCCTGGGAGCGCCGCTGGTATTCACGCTGGATGTCACCGGCAGGGGAGACGCGCTGGTTGTCTCTGAATCTGCGTCATGGCTTCGCGGCGAGGGCGGAACGATGGACCGGTTGGCGGCGGAGGTCGAGGACACAGCGGCCGATCTGCTGCGGGTCGTCGCCGGCCGGATGCCCATCCATCGCGGGCGTATACCCTTCGGCGAAGACCTTGGGTTCCTGAGGGCGGGATTGCCGGCGCTCGCCCTGACCGTGTTGCCGCGGGATGAGGCGGAGGAATTGGCCGGTCCAGTCGGCGTGCCTTCCTGGGCCATGCCGTCCAGACCACGCGGCAGGCGTCCCCATACATGGAGCCTGCTTCATGGGCAGGAGGACACTCCTGATCACTATACCGACGCCGCCTTTGAACTGATGGAGAAATTGTTGCGGGCCCTCGGGGCGCTGCGAGTGCGCACCCGGGTATGAATGCCCGTGGATCAGAGGCTGTCCAATACCTGGCCGAACAGTATGGTTATATCATCCTCGAAGACCGGGTCCTTCATGTACTCGATGATATCGGTGATCAGCCGGTCGGCCATGTCGTCGACGGAACCATTGATAGCCGCGGTCATCGAACGCTTGATGCCCTCGGCCCCGAACAACACCCCCGCGGCATTGCGTGATTCCATGATCCCGTCGGTAAAGAAGCATAATACATCGCCGTACATGAACGGCGCCTCCGAATCCTGGTAATCGTAGCTCTCAAGCATGCCAATGATGGGATTCTCGGGTGTAAGCTCGGTGAACGTACCGTCCTGGTGTCCGATAAGCTGGGCAGGATGACCCGCGTTGCAGTAGTGGCACGTCATCGTGGAAAAATCGAAAATTGCGTAGAAGGCCGTCACGAAGTGATCGGTATCGATGATCTTGGAAAATTCCTCGTTGAGCCGTGCGATGACGGTCGCCGGAGAAGTCTCCTTGGGGACCAGATAGTCGAACGAACTCCGGAGCATGGCGGTAATGAAGGCGGGCGCCACCCCGTGGCCTGATACGTCGCTTATCATGACGCCGATACGATCTTCCGACAGCTTTACGATATCGAAGAAATCACCGCCCACCATGGCGAGCGGTATGTATCGGTGGGTAAAGCTGATCAAGTCCGTATCGGGATAGGATTTTGGCAGGAGGCTCTTCTGGAGCTCCACCGCGAGATTCATCTCGTTGATGTTCTGCTTGTTTCTGGCCTCCAGGATGTTTATTGCCTGCTTGAGCCGGCGGGAACGTCTTCTGAGCTTGAGGTTCATCGCCTCGAGTTCGCGGGTATGGTCTGCGATGGATTTCTCGTGTATCTCCTCGAGTGATCCGTAGGCGGTCAGCGGAGAAGCCATGAGAAAGCGGATGGCTTCCGGAAAGAGCCCGACAAAGCCACAGCCGGCGGCGTCGAAGCGGCGCACGTGCCAGGGTTGCCTTGCGCCCGTACCGTCGGCGAAATATCCTATCTCGTCCCAGCCGTTTTTTCCGTCGAAAATGCGCACGAAGTCGCCGCCCAGGGCGCCGATAAGTGGTTTTCCGACCATGCGCTTGGCGCTCAACCCGGGCAGGATTTCACACTCGGGCAACACGCCCAGGATGGTGTCATTCCCGTTCAGGGCCAGAAGAAACCCTTTCATGGAGCCCAGCAGGGAAAGTATGGTTTCTCTGACGGGATCATCGCAGGAATTGAGCATACTATGTCAATTGTACCATCTACTGGCGCACTGGGGAATGCAGAATAAGCAGATTCAATGTATAATCAATAGACGGCGGGATCGTCGTACTGCCGTATGCATCATGACTTGAAGGAGTGACACTGTGTCCGACACGCATGAGATACCGGCCCGTAAGGATGTTCCGGCCGCCAATCGCTGGGACCTGAGCAAATTGTATACAGCTGAGGCCGATTGGGAGGCCGACCTGAAGGCGTGGGAAACCATGATTGACGCAATCGTTGCCTACAGGGGAACACTTGCCGATTCTTCGGACAGTCTGTATGCCGCTCTGTGCCTGTACCGGGACTTTTCGCTACTCGGCGAGAAGCTCATGCACTATGCGCAGCTCAGGCAGATGGAAGACGAGGGCGATTCGACAGCGCGCGGAAGGGTGAGCCGCTACATGATGAGCGCCACGAAGGCGTCCGGAGCCTTGAGCTGGTTCACGCCGGAGCTACAGCGAGCCCCGGAGGATTCACTCAGGTCCTGGATGGCCGAGCAGCGCTACGTTGAATACCGGGTATTCCTTGATCGGCTCCTGCGCCAGAAACCCCATGTGCTGTCCGAGGCGGAAGAGCGCCTGCTCGCCCTGGCCCAGGATGCGGCGACCACGCCATCAGATGCATTCTCGGTGTTGACCAACGTGGATCTGGACTTCGGGAGCATCGAGACGCCCGAGGGGCCGCGGCCATTGTCGCAGTCCACGTTCTCGTCGTTCATGCAAAATCCTGA
This sequence comes from Spirochaetales bacterium, assembly GCA_004525355.1. Taxonomy (GTDB): domain Bacteria; phylum Spirochaetota; class Spirochaetia; order Treponematales; family UBA12059; genus UBA5200. The sequence goes on along the minus strand of SPCK01000122.1, from coordinate 3,596 downwards.
CCGAAAGATTCGGCGCGCCGCCTACATGCAATTCTACGGTCAATTCGATGCGCACAAGAACACACTCGCCCAGCTATATTCGGGGCAGGTGAAACTGGATTCGTATCATGCCACCGTGCGGAATTTTCCCTCGTCCCGGTCGCAGTCGCTGTTCCCCGATGATGTACCCGAATCGGTGTACGACAACCTGGTCGCGACGGTGAACGAGAACCTGCCGCTCCTGCATCGCTATTACGACCTCCGCAAGCGTGTCCTCAGGCTGGATGAGCTGCGCCACTACGATGTATACGTACCTCTCGTGGGGCTGGTCAAGGTCCAGCACAGCTGGGAGCAGGCGGTGGAGGTCGTGGCTGCGGCTCTTGCCCCGCTGGGCGGCGAGTACGTCTCCATCCTCAAGGGCGGCCTTTCGGGTGCTTGGGCCGATCGCTACGAAAACAAGGGCAAGCGTTCGGGCGCCTTCTCCTGGGGGTCGTACAGCTCCGATCCGTACGTTCTGATGAACTTCAAGAGCGACCTGGTTCGTGACGTCTTTACCCTGGCCCACGAGGGCGGCCATTCCATGCACAGCTGGTATTCAACCAAGGCGAACCCGTTCATGCAGTATGGCTACACGATTTTCGAGGCGGAGGTGGCCAGTACCTTCAACGAGGCACTCCTGTTCAAGTACATGATGGAAACCGCCGCGAGCGAGGAGCTCAAGACCTACTTGCTCGCCAGCAGGGTGGACGATATCCTGGCCACACTTTTCAGGCAGACCATGTTCGCGGAATTCGAGCACAGGGCACACGCCATGTTCGAGGCCGGCGAGCCCCTGACAGTTGACGCTCTCCGCAACGAGTACCGCGGGCTCCTCAAGCGCTATTTCGGGCCGGCCATGGTGTTCGAGGAGGTCAGCGAACTGGAAAGTTTCCGGATACCGCACTTCTACGATTCATTCTATGTTTACAAGTACGCGACCGGAATCTCCGCGTCGATCGCGCTGTCCAACAAGGTACTCGCCGGCGAGCCGGGCGCTCGGGACAATTACTTCAAATTCCTGTCCTCCGGTGGATCACGCTTCCCCATCGAGGCGCTGAAAGTAGCCGGCGTGGATATGTCCAGCCCCGAACCCGTACGCCAGGCATGCCGAGAGTTCGGCCGCCTCGTCGACCGGCTCGCGCGCGCGCTCAAGGTGTAGGGCGTGCGGTTGGGTGTATTGATCGCTGTGGACGCCGAGGCGGCCGCGATCAGGGACGACGAATTCTTTCACTGGAAGCCGGACAGCCGGGGGAGCCTTCGTTCGGAAATCTATCCATTGTCGTTCATGCAGACCGGCGTCGGCAAGGTCTACGCGGCGAGGGCGGCGGCCATCCTCGCCGGCGACTGCGACCTGCTGTGTACCCTGGGTACGGCAGCGGGCCTTTCGGACGAGAAGATCGGCCAACTGTTTCTGTGCGGCGATTTCTTCGAGCACGACATGGATGCCAGCCCGCTCGGTTTCGCGCCGGGCGTGACGCCCTTCGATATTCGGACCGAAGCGATTATGCATACGCTCGGAGATAACGCGCGGAGCCTGGTGCATTTGGCGCTGTCTACAGCGGGTCTGTCGGCCGAGGATGCCTCGCTGGCCAGCGGAGACCAGTTTCTGGCGGGACGCTCAAAGGCGCACGCGGTACGCAGGGCTTTCGGGGCACAGCTTCTGGATATGGAGAGCGCCGCCGTTGCGAAGATAGCCTTGCTGGAGAAGCGCCAGGCTTTCGCCTTGCGCTGGGTCAGCGATAGCGCAGACCGATCCTCGCCGACAGACTGGGCCACGCACGTGCGCCGCTCGGCGGAGGTATTCAGGGTTTTACTGCGGACTCTGGCGCCGATGCTCCAGCAGGCGAAGCTGTGAATGCGTCGACAGGCGAGTGCTCCGGATCGGCCGAAACCAGTTAAAGGTATCCCATGCCAGCGAGGGCGATGGAGACGGCGGCCACGACCGCGGTTTCCGTTTTCAGAATGCGGCCGCCGAGGGTAGCGAAGCGGAATCCCCGCTCGGCCATGCGATCAAGCTCGCCTGGCGTCCAGCCCCGCTCGCTTCCGACAGCCAGCGCCAGTGGTATGCTGGCGTCGCCGGAAAGCTCGGCGGTACCCAGGCAGATCTCGCCGCGATAAGGATCCAAACACCACCGGGCATTCGCGGGGGGAACCGGGTGTGTATCTCGATCCTGTATGCGGTCGATGATGTCCAGGGCACGCGCGAGCGTCAAGGCGGTCTGCACGGCGGGCAGACGGGGATTGGCCGCTTGTTCGGCTCCTTCCAACAGCGCCGCGCGGTATTCTTCGTTCTTGAAAAAATCGCTCTGAAAATAGGATTTCTCTCCCAGTTCGGTACCGGAAAGGACGATGGCCGATACGCCCAGGCTCGTCAGATCCTTGACGATGCGTCCCGCCTGTATGGGACGGGGAAAACCGAGCAGTACGACGATCGGTAGCAGCTCGGGTGCTGACCCAGTTGCCCTAAAGTGCAACCGCACTCCGCCATCATCGATACCGATAATCACGGCCTGCCCGACGCAGCCGTCTGGCGTACCGGCCATCAGTTCATCACCCGGATTTTTCCTGAGTATCTTGACGATATGGCGGGCTCGGCGATCCGAGGGGGGCAAGATGCATTCGGAAACGCCGTTTTCCAGAATTATCATGTTCATCGATTCAATGGGATAGCCGAAAACGATCGTATTGGCAAGAGCGATGGAGGATGAAGCACGGTTCCCGTTTCAATACCGGGGCTCGTGAAAAAAAACCGCCGCGCCGAATAAATCGTATGACCGGCGCCGGGAAACGACGCCATCGAGACCCGCCTTCGCGGGCGGATTTCCCGCCTTCGCGGGCGGATTTCCCGCTTGCACGGGCGAGTTTCCCGCTTGCGCGGGACCCCATATGGCTGTACGGGGTGTATCCGTAGGGAATGGATATAATATCGCTGTTCCTAGCTCCTCCTCGCGGTCGCACGAATTCGGCGCGGCGGTGGCAGGTACGTCGCGTAGCCCGGCGGAAGCGGCGGTAGTGCCTCCGGGGAGCCTCGTCTCCGGCAGGCCTCATGATCGCAAGGCCAGCCGGGAATGTTCTATAGGTAACTCACGTCCGCGTTGTAATCGACGCCGGGTACGTCAAAACCGTGGGCCTGCATGAAGTCCCTGCGGAAGCCGTCCATGTCGGTGGACTCGTTTAGCTTGCCTTCGCGGGCTTCTCTCATGCGCATGGTTGTCTCCTCCTGCACCTCGTAGCGCAGTTCCCAGTCGTCCAGCCGGATTCGGCCTTCCTCGTCGACTGGAATGGCCCCGACCGCAAGCAGCCGGTCCCGGTACAGGCGGATGATCTGGTCGACGCAATCCTCGTGCAGCCCCATACCTTTCATGGTCTTGAAGAGTGCGGCGACGTATAGCGGAATAATCGGGATGACTGCGCTGGCGCGCGTGACGACGGCTTTATTGATCGATACGAAGGCCTTGCCGCCCAGGTCCTTGAGTACGCCGGTCAGGATCGGCGCCGTGCGCTCCAGGTGTTCTTTCGCCCGGCCGATGGTGCCATAACGGTATACGGGCCAGGAATGCTCGGGGCCCATGTAGGAG
>SPCK01000486.1 GCA_004525355.1 Spirochaetales bacterium | reverse complement strand
TTTCTCACTGCTGCCGAATCCATCGTATATGAGGAAGGCCCGTGTATCCGCTGCGGCCGGTGCATGCGTGCCTGTTCATGCCACCTGTCTCCAGCGTTGCTCAATGCAGCCCTCAAGGCCAACGACCTGGACCAGGCCGAGGACATCGGCATAATCGATTGCATCGAGTGTGGCACGTGCAGCTTTGTCTGCCCATCCCATATTCAGCTCGTCCAGCGTTTCCGGGTGGGCAAGCAACTCGTACGAGCCAAGAAGCAGAAGGAGACCCAGCGTGCCGGCAAATAACCTGCTCCTCTCGTCCAGCCCCAACTCGTATACCCGTGCGGACACCAGGAAGATCATGCTTGCGGTCATCATCGCGCTGATGCCCGCGACCGTGTACGGCGTGGTATTGTTCGGGGTCCGGGCGCTCCTGTTGATTCTCACCTCGGTCGCGGCCGCCGTGGCCGCGGAGGCGGGTTTCCGCGCCCTGATAAAAGAAGATATTCGTGTTGGCGACCTGTCGGCCGTGGTGACCGGGCTCCTGATCGCCCTCATTTCGCCACCGTCATTACCGCTGTGGATGGCCGCGCTCGGCTCGATCATCGCCATCGTGTTTGCCAAGGAATTTTTCGGGGGGCTGGGTGCAAACCCGTTCAATCCCGCGCTGATAGGCCGCGCCATTCTCCTGATGAGCTTCCCGGCCGCGATGACCACGTGGCATGCCCCATTCGGTGCTATCGTCGATGCCACGACCAGCGCGACTCCGCTGAATATGGTCAAGCTGGGTGGCACTATCGCGGACGTCGGCGTCAAGATCGCAGGGTCAACGGATTATGGAGCCACGCTCTGGACGCTGTTCATCGGCAACAGGGCTGGCAGTATCGGAGAGAGCTCGATCCTCCTGCTCCTCGTCGGATTTGCCTTCCTCCTGTCATTGCGCGTCATCCAATTCGTGACGCCACTGGCCATGGTGGGAACCGCCTTCATCCTCTCGTGGGTGCTCGGCATGGATCCGGTATTCGGCGTTCTCTCCGGAGGACTGCTCTTCGGCGCGGTATTCATGGCGACTGATTATGCCTCCTCACCGATAACGCCCCTGGGCAAGCTGATCTTCGGCGCGGGAGCGGGCGCAATAACGGTGATCATCCGAAAATACGGCGGATTTCCCGAGGGCGTAACCTATGGCATCCTGATGATGAACGCCATCTCCCCGATGCTGGACAAGCTTCGCGTCAAGAAATACGGCTACGTGCCAGCGGCGAAACCGTTGGCGGCTGCTCCGGCCAAGCCCGTCAAGGAGGCCGGCAAATGAAGAAGGATATCCTGAAGCTGGGTCTTACCCTGGCCATGTTCGCCGCCGGTGCCTGCGTCGCGCTCGCCGCGGTGTATACCGTAACCAAGCCCACCATCGACGGTCACGAGGCTCGAAACCTGCAGGCTTCGCTCAATGACCTGTTCCCGGACGCGGATACCTTTACGGATGTCGATGGCACGCTGACCATGGACGATCCGTCTGTACGGGTCGCGGGAGCATGGAAAGCCACCAAGGGCAACGCCGTACTCGGCATTGCCATCAAGACCATTGGAAAGAGCTACGGCGGAGACGCCTCCACGCTCGTAGGCGTGGGGATTGACCGTCGTATCGTCGGGCTTCGCATCCTGACGCTCTCCGATACCCCCGGCCTAGGCGCCAACGCGACGAGTCCTACCTATTTCGTGGATAAAAGTTCAGGAACTACCTTTCCCGGGCAGTTCGTGGGTAAGCTCGTAACCGATCCCTTCGAGGTCAAGAACGACATCGTGGCCATCACCGCCAGCACAATAACGAGTAAAGCCCTCACCCTGATCGCAAAGCGAGCGGGCGAGGCCGGATCGGCATGGCTCGAGGCTGCCATCGCGGGAGGACAGCAATGAAGCGACTCTGGAAACTATTCACCAAGGGGCTCATCGTCGAGAATCCCCTGCTTATGCTCATGATCGGATTGTGCTCGGCCGTCGCTGTTACCACGAGTATTGCGAATGCGATCGGCATGGGTGGCGCGATGATCTTTGTTATCGTATTTGCCGAAGTCGTCATCTCGCTGTTCCGCAAGCTGATTCCCAACGACGTGCGCATACCGATCTT
>SPCK01000224.1 GCA_004525355.1 Spirochaetales bacterium | reverse complement strand
GCCAGTGCGTCCACGTGGATGGGCACCGTATCCCGCGTCAATATGCGCTCGGCGCTGAAATCCGTAACCCGGATGCGGGTATCCACGACAGCGGCGCAGCGGTCTATCAGCGGCGCCAGGAAGATGAGGCCCGGTCCCTTGACCTTGTGGAAGCGCCCCATCCTGAGTATCAGGACCTTGTCCCAATGCGATACGATCTGGAAGGATGGTCCGAATGCCAGGCCGAGCAGCAATGCCGCTATAAAGGGCATCTGCCCAGGCGATAGTTCGTAGGACAGGAGAGCCCATTCTCCCTTGAGCCCCGTGGCGGAAAACAGCACGATCATGCACAGCATGAGTGCGTAGATAAACGCGCTCCAGCTGGGAACGGCCGCATACAGAATCGCGGCAAGCACAATCGCTGAAAACCCGCGTATTACGATCGCCGGGTCGATTGGGCCGAAGAAAAGCCCACTGATAGCCGCTCCCACGGATGTGATGACCAGCATGAAGAGCAAGGAGAATATCGAAAACTCGAAGTCCCTCGTGCTCTTTCGCACAGGCGGATTCAGGATCCGCGGATTGATCGGTTCTTTCGGACGCAGTAAGTTCACGATTTTTCCTCCCCTCTCGGTTCTATTCCCTCGTAGCTGTCGCGGATAGCATTAATGACTTCGTCCATGGCAAAGCCGTAACTGGCTGCCTTGGTTATCAAGGGTCGAATGAGTCCCTCAAGCATGCCCTCCCGTTCCACTTCGGTGAGGCGTATCGTGCGGTTACTTATAAACGTGCCCGTTCCCTGCTGCGTGGTGACGATCCCGCGTATCTCGAGCTCGTTGTAGGCGCGGGCGACCGTATTGGGATTGATCTTGAGTTCCACCGCAAGGCTCCTGACCGTAGGCAGCTGGTCGCCCGTGACGAACCGGCCGTCGGCGATGGCGAATTCCACTTGCAAGATGATCTGCTTGTAATACGGAACGCCGCTCTTGGGATCGAGGCTGAATTGGATCGGCCGTTTGTCAACCGTGGGTGACACGTTACCTCCTTGATGTGCATTGTACTAGTAAATTAATACTATGTGAGTTTAATACAAGAATATTTGTATGTCAAGAATCTTTTTTACTTTTTCAAACTTCCGACCCTGACGGAATTTGAAGAACCGCGTAGAACCGGCCGCCATCTCGCCTGAAACAAAGGTTATGGAGGCAGGAAACAAAAGTGCTGTTCCATCAGGCCAAGCGTTGTACCTAGAAAGGATGATCACTATGCAGGAAGAATACGAAGGCGGGATCCTCATGAACCTGGATGCGGGTCTTGCCGTGGCGGCCGGCACGTTCCACCCGCTGGCCAGTCACGTGGTACCGAGTGGAAGCCTCTCCTATTACATGACGTCCGCCGAAATACTGTACGCGTTCGGACGCGTCGCTTACTCATTGTTCCTCGGACCCTACGGGATACAAGCTTCAAGTACCTGGCTCAGGCGTACCCGGACGCCGGCTACGCCGTCAATTTTGATATACCGGCCGGTACCGGTACGTTCTTCAAGCCGATCCCCACGTTCCTGATGGTCCCATACTCGGCTCTGACTATTGATCGGAGAGCGGCCCCGAAGCACGAACTTTGCCCTTGCCGAAACGGTACTTCCGTTATAGCGTAAGCGGTGAGTGGGGGTACCGAATGGGCCGTGAATTCGACACGATTTGCGGAGACAGCAATTTGGGCAAGCGCCTTTCAAAAATCCAGAAGAAAGACGCGTATCAGCTGTCCTGCAACGGCAAGGCATTCCCCATCGCCACACGGATATCCATCGGCCGCAGTCCCGACAGCCAAATTGTCCTGGATGACAGTATGGTCTCCAGGCACCATGCAGTCGTGCAGAAGATCAAGGACGACTATTTCATCACCGACCTTGACAGCAGAAACGGTACGTTCGTAAACGGGTTGGCCGTACCGAAAGGAAAATACCTAAAGCTCCGCAAGAGGGACGTGATTGTCATAGGCCGTACCGAGCTGAAGGTGTTCTAAAAAACCGACCAACATGATACGGTGCGCATCAAAGCGCGCCTGACTGCTTCTCCCCAAACAGAACCGCTGGAATTTCCTCCTTTCTTTATGGCATACTCGGAGGGTCGACAACGGAGTTTCGGTAGCGCGGAACCGTTGCCGGCATATCGTTTTCGTGAGGAGTATCCATGTACAAGCCCGTAGACCCAAAGGTCAGCTTTCCATCGATGGAGGAAGAGGTTCTCGCGTTCTGGCGCGAGCACAAGACCTTCGAAAAATCCGTGTCCGAGCGCGACGGATCGCCCGAATACGTGTTCTACGACGGCCCGCCCTTCGCCACCGGACTGCCACACTTTGGCCACTTCGTCCCGGGAACGATCAAGGACATTATTCCGCGCTACAAGACCATGAAAGGCTTCAAGGTGGACCGCCGCTTCGGGTGGGACTGCCACGGCCTGCCCGTCGAATACGAGATGGAAAAAGAGCTCGGCATTTCCGGCAAGACGCAGATCGAAAGCTTCGGCGTAGCCAAGTTCAATGAATCCTGCCGCTCCATCGTTCTGCGGTACACAAGCGAATGGCGGCGCATCATAACGCGGCTGGGACGCTGGGTGGATTTTGACCACGACTACAAGACGATGGACCCGGACTATATGGAATCCATCTGGTGGGTGGTCAAGCGACTGTGGGACGAGGGCCTGGTATACGAGGGCCACTCGATCATGCCCTACTGCCCTCGCTGCTCTACAGTGCTCAGTAATCACGAGCTCCAGATGGGTGGCTACATGGACGTGCACGATCCCGCCATCACAGTCAAATTCAAGATTGAGGCCGATCCTGCCGGCGCCATGATGGCCAGCGGCCTGGCTGACGGTTCAACCTATTTCCTGGCCTGGACCACGACTCCATGGACCCTGCCATCCAACCTGGCGTTGGCCGTCGGGCCGGACGTGGACTACGCGCTGGTCAAGGACGGGGCCGAGCGCTACGTCATGGCCGAGGCCCGCCTGGCTGCCTACTACAAGGATCCCTCCGCGGTCGATATCGTGTCGCGCTTCAAGGGCTCCACCCTGGTCGGCACCCGCTATGAACCGCTGTTCCCCTATTTTACCGAATACGAGGCCAAAGGTGCCTTCCGTGTGCATCCTGCGGACTACGTGACCATAGAGGACGGCACCGGCATCGTGCATACGGCCCCTGGCTTTGGCGAGGACGACTACAAGACTCTCAAGAACACGGACGTACCCACGATCTGCCCGATAGACGGCGAGTGCCGTTTTACCTCCGAGGTGAGCGACTACGTGGGCATGTTCGTCAAGGACACCGACAAACCCATTATCGAGCGGCTCAAGGCCGAGGGCAAACTGGTCAAGCGAGAGCAGTACCTGCATGCCTACCCGCATTGCTGGCGCTGCTCCAGCCCGCTGGTATACCGCGCCATTTCCAGCTGGTTCGTTAAAATCGATCCAATCAAGCAGAAGATGCTGAACGCGAACCGAAAAGTGTATTGGATGCCCGCGCACATACGCGATGGCCGCTTCGGCAAGTGGCTGGAGAACGCCCGGGACTGGTCCATAAGTCGAAACCGATACTGGGGTAATCCACTCCCCATCTGGAAGTGCGATTCCTGCGGAGGCACGACGTGCATCGGCTCGCGCGACGAGCTCGAGCGCCTGTCGGGGCAGCATCCCGCCGACCTGCACAAGCATTTCGTGGATGATATCGGCTGGCGCTGCGACAAGCCTGGCTGCGGCGGTACCATGCGTCGCATTCCCGAGGTTCTCGATTGCTGGTTCGAATCCGGATCCATGCCGTACGCGCAAGTGCACTATCCGTTCGAGAACAAGAAGCATTTCGAAGAGCACTTCCCGGCCGACTTCATCTGCGAAGGCCTGGATCAGACGCGCGGCTGGTTCTACACCCTGACCGTGCTGGCAGCGGCCCTATTCGACAAACCGGCCTTCAAGGCCTGCGTGGTCAACGGCCTGGTACTCGCCGACGATGGCAAGAAGATGAGCAAGAGCCTGCGCAATTACACGGACCCCATGAAGGTGATGGAAGAATTCGGCGCGGATGCGCTTCGCATCTTCCTGATGCATTCGCAGCTTACCCGAGCCGACGACCTGTGCTACTCGAACGAAGGCGTCAAGGACGTGCTCAAGGGTATCCTCATCCCGCTGTGGAATGCCTATGGCTTCTTTGTCACCTATGCCAACATCGACGGCATCGAGCCCGGGGAAGCGCCGACAGACGCGCACAATCCCATGGATCGCTGGATTCTTTCCGTGTGCGAGACGATGGTGCGCGACGTGACGGCCGGTTTCGAGTCGTACGACATGCAGAAGGCCATAGACCCTATCGTGGACTTCATAGATGCGTTGAACAACTGGTTCATTCGCCGCTCGCGCCGGCGCTTCTGGCGATCGGAGAACGATGGAGACAAGGTCGGTGCATACGCTGT
>SPCK01000095.1 GCA_004525355.1 Spirochaetales bacterium | reverse complement strand
TCGAAGCGCTCGACGAAATACTCGCCCTGGAGTTTCTTCTCGCCATTGACCACGTTCCTGGTGTAGAAGGCTCCAGAGGCTGAATTCTTGCCGTAGTTGCCATACACCATGGGTTGAACAAGGATTGCTGTATCGGAATCGTCCTGGTCATCCATATCCAGCATCCGGGATATGCGCTTTATGGCTATGTCGAGTTGCTTCCAGGGATCGCTGAAAAATCCCTTGGGGAGGATGTCGGAGTAGCTGTCCATTATAGCCACGGCCTTCATGCCAGACTTCGCGGAGTCCATGACCTTGCTCGTGGTGACAATCCGCTCGCGTATCGCACCCAGATCCTTTTCGCGATTTTCCAGTTCGGCGATCCGTTCCTCGATCTTGAGCATACCCCTGGCCAGGAAGGCTACTTCGTGGGCCGCGAAGTTTTCGCCGACGAATTTCGTGAAACCGCCTACTGTTTTTACAGTAAGGCCAAAGTTGTGCAAGGCCGGGTAATTGGATATGGCCAGGTTGGGAGAGATGACGATCTTCACCAGCATGGGTTCGCCGATATCGGCGTATGCCTTGCCGACCATTGCGTCAACCTTTTTCATGAAAGGTTTGATCGCAGCGATAACGTCCTCGTTCGCAAGCCTCGAGGCTACGTTGGAATTGATAATGAAGCCGGGTAGTATGGGAAAGCCAAGTTCGGCGAATTCATTCGCCTGCCGACCCCTCTGTCCGAGGGTATCCAAGTCTACATCTTTCTTGATGCAATCCTTCTGGCTGAAATAATGGACATGCGATTTCATATATGGCTCCTTCTCAGAACAGGGGGAGGACGCTGTTGACGGGACCCCTCAGGAAGGCCTCGAACATCTTGCTGGCACCTTGGGCAAGATAACGCTGAAGTTTCGCGACGTCGCAGATATTCTCGCCGGCGACCGCGAACTGGATCACGCTACCATGCTTGACCTTACCCCACTTGAACAGGGCGTTCAGGTTGGTGATTTTTTCTCCATCATAGTAGACAAGAACCTCGAGGTCCGGATGTTTGGTGCGATAGCTTTCGATGATCCGCTTCCAGGCTTCGACATTGCCATTATGAAAGAGTTCATTGGTAACGGGTACTGCGTACATCGGTGTCATACGCATGCCCAGCCTGGGTCCAGCCGCTGGCTTGGGCGCCACCGGCTGCGGTATGGCAACCTGGACATTCGCGGCTTTCTTGCCCGGCTTCCCTTTTTTTGCCGACTTCGCTGCGGCTGCCGGCCCGGCTTTCTTCTTTGGAGCGACGCCGGATGTGTCGAGACGATTCGCCTTGGGCACCTTGTACGCGAATGCCCCCTTTAATAGGGCCGCGTCGATCTTCGGTTTTGTTCCTTCGTACAAAGCAATAAGGGTATTCGCCGCCCTGGAAGCCATGGCTGCATCCATGCCCTTTGAGAAACCGCCCGCGTAGACGGTGATAAGCTCGTATTTATTGAGCCTGTCCAATCGAGACAGGTGTTGTGGATTCTTGGGATTGAGCGCAACGACACCGAGATCGGGATGATGGTAGACCACCACCAGATCGACGGCATTCCAGCTCTTTGCCGCTTCGGTAACGGCGCTCAGGTCAGGATTGACGGCTACCAGATTCTTCGAAACCGTCTTATAGGAGAACTTGTCGACGAGAAGCATGGAAACGAGGGGTTGTACCTGATCGACATTGACTGCTTTTTCATCCAGCAACTCGTTCAAGGCATCTGCAAGATTCTCTCCGGAACCGAGTCTTTCAGCAAGCGATATGGTCGATTTGACGTGCCGTACCGATGAATTGAACGACTCTTTACTACCCAAGGATTCAAACCTGCAATTGACGACTAACATAACTTCCCCTTCCATCTTGAAAAAAGCGCCCCCCGGCTATCGGGGGGCGCCGGTAGTGGGTCGGATCAGAGCTCGCGGATCCCGCCCTCATTCCGTTTTTTTGATTTGCGTCCGGGCTTGCGGGCTGTCCGGGGTGCGTCCACGACGCCCTTGGCACCAGGCTTGCGTCCCCGTTTTGCGGGAGCCTTGGATGCGGTCGCCGCAGGAAGAGCCGGCGCAGGCTCGCTGTTGAGCATGGCAAGATAACCTGACGAGGGGGATTCGTCACTGTCATCCATGGAAGGCGGGGCGAATGACTGGGCGATATCCTCGCGCACAGTCGAACGGCGGCGGCTGAACGACGCGAAAGCAGCATCCTGGAAGCCCTTGGAAACGCCGTGCAGGAATTCGTTGAGCACGTTTGCCATGCCGTCCAAGGTGGCCTTCTTGCGCTTGATGGAGCAGATATCCACGTCAAGAAGAAGACCAGGCTGGATGTGGTAGGGATTGATCATGTAGTCGAAACGCTGGAATTCCTTCTCAAGGAATTCCAGACGCTCTTCAACCACACGTCGCTGGATGGGGTACTGATAGGCGTACATGTTCTTGAGCTTGTCGCGCATCAGGATAAGGCGGTTCTTGACCTTGTCCTTCTCGAAAATGTATGTGCGGTTGAGACTCTCGACATCGGTCTCCGCGGCTTTGACGAACGAAATCTCGTCCCATACCTTGGCGATGTCCTCGTACAGTGGCTCACCGGAGCGATCCTTGATCTTGCGGCGGATCTTGTTCTTCATGATCTTGGCCAAGTCGTCGAAGTCGGTGATGCGCTTGAGGAACTTGGAATCGTCGTACATCATCCCGAGCACGTCCCAGAGGTGCTGTACCTCGGTCTCGAAGCTGGTGATCTGCACGTCGTAAGCCTTGCGTTCCTCGATCAGCTGGGCGTTGTCGTAGTACTGCAGGCGGATCTGGTAGCGCTCGTCGGGAAGGATGGCGCGATCGGTATCCTCGTATTCGCGAATGTACAGGAGACGGGCGTTCTTGAGGTTCTCGATGTACTGGTAACCCATCTTGGAGGTATCCAGGATGGAAGTCAGCGAGTTGACTGCCGTGTTGTAGCCGCGGTTGCGGATATTCTCGATGTCGATGATGTGCTTGAGATTCTCTCGGATATTGAGCTGGTCGAAGGAGGCGGGATCAATCTCGGCGCGGAGATTGTTGATCCTGTCCATCAGGTCCTTGGCTATGATCGTATAGCGCTTGGACTTGGGATTCTCCGTTTCGTCATCGGTGAACTCCTTTACCTTCTTCATCCTCTCGAAGATGATCTCGGTATCGTTGAGCTCTTCCTTGCCTTGGTCGATAAGCTGATCCTTGACGTTCTCGATTTCCTTGTCGATGGTATCGATAATGTGCTTGGCGATCAGGTCCTTGATCAGGTATTCGACGGTCACCTGGTAGTGGAAGATCGGGCTGATCAGCTCGGAATCCAGGATATTCACTGACAACTTGACATCGGCTACGGTCTTGGGCTTGTAGGTGTTGTCCTTGAACGCGCACTTGACCACGGAATAGGCGTTCTCGCCGCGGATGAAAGCGCCAACGTCGGTCTTCTGGCGCAGGAGGGAATTGGTCAGGTTTTCGAGTTCGTTCACGCCGCGCTGGATGTGACCCTGCAGGTGTCCGAACATGTTGACCATGGACTTTTCGATCTCGCCGGTATTGAACTTGTCAGCTCCACCAACTTCGTCGAGCAAGGCCGCTATTTCTTTCGGCGTGTAGCGGGACAGGCTCTTCATCTCTTCCTTGTCGATGAAGTTCCTGACCTTCTTCACCATTTCGTCCTCGGTCGTGACGATATAGCGATTGAACATGTTCTGGTAGTTCTGGTTGAAATAGTTGTACACCTTCTCCTTGAGGCCACCCATTACATCAAGGCGCTCAAGCACCTCCTTGGGCAGACGGGAGTGGAGGTGGTGGAGGACCTTGTTGGTCTCCTCGTGTAGCAGCTGATCAACTTCCTTCTGCTGGTCGCGGTTTTCCTGCGCCAGAGAATTGCGAGAACCGACTGCACTCGGTTTCTCGGGATGGAAAACATTTGGACTCCTGGGAAGATCTATGGCACCCATTGTACGTCTCCTTATAAATGCGGGTTCGAATAGTACAGTCATAGTAACCCAGTGAAAAAAAAAGTAAAGAGGACAAATAAAAAAAAGAATCCATTTCAGTGCATTATAATCGTAGATACTCGTTCAATTTTGGCAACTGGACGAGAAACAGCAGGATTCCGGGACATCCAACGTTCAATTGCCAACCAGTTTCCCCCTGCAGGGTTACCCTGTTTTTTTTCCTTGCCAAACGGTATAAAATGCATGATGCTGATGTCTTGTGGCGGGTGCCTTTGGCTGATTTGGTTTGTTTGCCCTCCGCCAGGCATCCCTTATACTCGTGTCGCGTACGCCGTCGCTATTTCAGCGGGAGCGTTCACGCGGATATCCCGAAAAGCTGAGGTTCCGGGCGCGCGCACCAAGGCGATGCATCCCGGGCAGCAAGTACCGAACGGGTGGTTCGATGAAACGTATTCTCGCTTCTCTCCTGCTCCTTCTTCCACTCACGCTGGCAACCGGTGACGAGCGCACTGATGCCATTGATTTTTTCGTCCTCCTGGACACGTCCCTGTCGATGCAGGTAGCCATGCCGGCGGCCAAGGAGTTCGTAGCTGGCGAAATCGTCGGGCGACTCATGGCGCCCGGAGACTGGGCCATGGTCATGTCGTTCTATGGCGAACGAAAGATATTATGGAAGGGCGATATCACCGCCGAGGCTGACACGGCCACCCTCGTTCGAAGCCTCGGATCCCTGGAGGCTGATGGCAAATTCACCGATATCGGTGCCGCCCTTGATGCCCTCGATGCGCTGGTGCTGGAACGAGGGCATCCTGAACGGCCCAAATACCTGCTCCTGGTAACCGACGAGCGCCAGGAAGCGCCCAAGGGTACTCGCTACTACTCGGCTGATTACACCATGCACCATACCCTCCTGCAGTACGTCAAGAAAGTCGACATGGGCTCCTTCCGCATCATCACTATCGGTTATGGCCTTTCAGGCCGGATCGAGGACGAGGCTCGCTCGTTGATGCTGACTCTGGCGGAAGCGCCGGACAGACCTGGCGTCCTCCTTCCCGGGGCGACGGGAGGGTCATCCGACAGTGCTTCAGACGGTAGCCAGCGCGAGACCGGCGCGTCTTCACGTGCGACGTTCCCGGCTTGGTTGCTCTATGGTCTCGTAGCCCTGGGCTTGATTGCCCTGGCCATTTTCGCTGCGGCCCTCGCACGCTCCAGGAAACGCGAAGATAAAGACAAGGGAAAAAGAAACGCATGACTCTTGATGAGGCAGCCGGCCGTTTTCGCGATGGAAATGACTTTATCCTGACCTCGCATGAGTCTCCAGATGCCGACGGCTTGGGTGCCGAGTATGCCCTGGCGGTCGCCCTGAGTGCTACGGGCAAGAAGATCCGTGCGGTCAACGCCGATGATTATCCCCCAAAATACGCATTCATAGACGAACGCGGCATTATAGAGGTCCTCGGTGCGGCCAAACTCGAGGACAGCGACCTGAGCGGTACCACGGTGGTGCTCATCGATACGAACGACATCCAGTACACGGGTGATATGGCCGATATCGTCCTGTCCAGGGCAGGCAGCATCATCCTATTCGACCACCACGAGGCAATGGGTGTCACACGCGAGGAAGCATGCTCCGTACCGGACGCGTCAAGCACCTGCGAAATGGTTCACTACGTCCTGAAGAAGTTGGGCATACCCATTGCCAAGGACGTCGCCCGCGCCCTGTTCGCGGGTATCGTTTACGATACGGGCTCCTTCAGTTATGCAAAGACGAGCGCATCGACCTTGGCCGCGGCCCTCGACCTGGTTCGCAAGGGTGCGAACCCATCAATGATCCACAACCTGCTCTACGAGTCCTCGGCTACCAGCGTCCTGTTGCTCCGCAAGGAGGTCCTGTCGACGCTGGAGCTCCACCATGAGGATCAGATTGCCATCCAGGTGATGAACAAGGAAACCCTCATGTCGACCGGGGCCTCGTATGAGGATGCCGAGGATTTGATCAACGTACCGTTGCAAGGAAAATCGATAGAAGTCTCCGTCTTCTTCAAGATGAATTACTCAGGCATTCTTCGCTGTTCGCTGCGGTCCAAGGGATCGGTGAACGTTGCCCATGTAGCTCAATCCTTCGGCGGGGGCGGTCACAAGACCGCAGCTGGCTTCAAGTCGCCCTATCCCCTTGATACGATCAAGAAGAAGGTGCTAGAACTGATCGGGTCCATCCTGCCCAATTGAAGGTTTTTCACGAACCATGAAACGATATACGCAACGCGCTTTTTTCGTGGCGGTGGCCCTCGCCATCGGCTTGACCCTGTTTTTCCTCATCTCGCCCCGTATCCGAGGATCTTCGGCGGCAAGCGCACCGGTCAGGTATCGTTCCATCGATGCATCCCAGACCGGCGCGGTGAAGGAAAACACTGTCGATGACAGGAAGATAACCAGTGCCATTAAATTGAACCCCAATGAGATATTGCTCGACCTGTATACCTTCAACCTGGATTATGACGAGGAAGAGGAACAGATCCTCATCGCGAGGTGTTCCGACGACACCGGCAACCGGATACTCATCGTCGTAGCTGACTACTCGCCGGGAACCAGGCATTGGGTTCGCGCCTGGGAGGGCGATACCCTGGCCACCAAAGTCAAGACGTTCCAAGTAGCAGTATACGACATGGTGGGTGACCATAACCTGAATATCGTATGCACGGGTATGAACGACGCGAACGAACAGACCATGACCGTCTTCTGGAAGACCACTCCCGAAGGCGGCGGCCAGGGATTGGCCTTCGTCAAGGTCTTTGAAACCGCGGCCGGCGCGGTACTCGTGGAGGATGCAGAGCGACCGGACAGTTACAAACTGGGACAGACGAACGCTGAAAGCTGGCCGATTTCCGTCTGGAGATCGGATCCAGGCTCGGCCAATTTCCTCGATCAGATCAAGGAAACCTGGATATGGAGCTTTTTCGACCGTTCCTTCGTGAAAACGACCGAGGAACGCATACCGGGAGCCAGCATCGCGCAAAAGATGGCGGCCGCCATCCTGGATGGCAAGGCTGAAACCTTCTCCGCATGGCTTGAAGGAATCTGGTACAAGGAATCACAGGATCCACTCTCGAAAGACGCGCTGTTCCTGACATTCCAGCCTCGGGACGGCAGCCTGCTGTTCTCTGGCCAGGACGTCGTCGAAATCTACCAATGGGAAAATTCCAATCCCACGCGATTCGGTCTGTATATCGCAGCAAGGAACCAGTCAGTACGGAATCTGCGACGCCTCATGGACATCGAACTCGCCGCGTCGGACATGATAAACGTGCGGGTTTTCCAGGACCTGCGCATCAAGGCAGACGTTTCAGGTCGCTGGGATGGACGCTATCGCCGAATGAGCGCAGAGATTGCCAAGTCCTTCAGGAAGACACCTTCGTCGGCCCATTTTTCAGGGCAGAACCTCGACGGGCTGTATATCGCCCCGGATGGCTCGAGGCTCAAGCTGACCGGCTCC
>SPCK01000435.1 GCA_004525355.1 Spirochaetales bacterium | reverse complement strand
TTCAGACTTCCTGATCTCGCCGGAAAATGACTTGGCACATTTTGATCTGTTTCATGCCAGTTCGTAGATCAAGCGCATGCCGGTTTCAGGGTGGCGGATATCGGAGTGATTGAGATTGGCGAGCAGTGCGCCTATGGCCTTGTCATGTGCGGGGGATGCCATGCGGTGGATGCGCACGGTGAGGGTGTGGTCCTGCTCGTTGGGGTCGAGATCGGCGGATGAGACGAAGAGTTCACGGATCAAGGCGCGTGCATCTTCCTCCTTGGCAAGATGCGGTCGCAACCGCCCGACCAATTCCGTCTCGGCGCGGTAGGCGATCATTTTGATCGTGTTGGTGAACATCTTTCCCAAGGGGCGCAGCTGGCGCGGCCGTTCGTTCTCGGGCAGCGTGCTGAGCGGCACTTTTCTCGACGTCTGGCGTCTTTTCAGGCGCAGTTCGGCGGCATCCGCCTCCAGCCTCTGAACATCCTGGAGCCATTCGGCCTGCTGTTCGATGTCGTCGCCATCGTTGCGAAGCGTCTGCGCGCCGATTTCGGCGTGCAGTTTGCGGATGCGCACACGCGCGTCTTTGACGGCCCTGTCGAGGGTGCGCCAGGCCGGGTTTACAATCAGCGTTGTGCCGGGAATCTCCTCGCTTCCGTATTGCACAAGTCCATCAATATCAAAGTGATGCATCATGTAGGCGAAGAAGTTTTCCTGGCACCAGCGCGAGAACATCCGCCCGGCTATCGCAGGACTTTCCAGGTGCCGGGCGGTGGTGATGATGGCCGTCTGATGGCCGGTCCGGGTCAACCGCCTGACCTCCAGAACCGGAAGCACGTCCTGGCCGGCCGTCAGCGTTGTTTGGCGCGTTGCCAGCCGCATACGCGTGACATCGCCGCCTATCACCGGCACCTCGACCTCGGCGAACGCTTCTGCGGGCCACAGATCCTTGACCGCCTTGCGGTAGGTGATGGCGGCGATCCGACGCTCCCAGAGTTTGCCCAGCAGGCTGTGCGCCGACCCCTCACGGTCGAAGATGACCGCGAAACGGTGCCGCAGCGGGTCGGCGGCCAATTCCGCCTCGGTCGGTTGACCGGGAACACTGGCGAGCAGTTCGGGGACGATCTGATCGAGCAGCGTGGCCGCCAACCCGTCGGTCACGGTTTGCGACACCACGAAGAACGGACGACCGAGGGCATCGTTGATCCAGTAATCCGTCGTCCCCCGCAAGCAGAGCTTCTCGCGCGAGACGAACCGACGCGGCAGCAGCGCGTTGGAGCCGTGGTAGACGCGCACATGGCCGTCCACATACAGATAGCCGGCTTCCTGCGGATCGGCTTGCATCCACTGGCGCGAGAGTTCCTGCATCCACGCCTGTGGCGTGCCTTGCCCGGCCATCGTTGCGATCTTCTCGCGCAGCGTGCGCACCTCCGGAACCCGGTCCAGGCCGAGCGTCTTGCCGAGTTCGCCGGGAAGGACGTGGCGCAACCCCTCAGGTCGGCGAATCCGCGCCAAGGCCATGAACCCCAGCAGCGTCAGGATCTGCATGGCGCTGTAATACCCGCCGGGCAGCGACACATGCCGTCCCAACCCGCTGAACAACCCATTGGCGCACAACGCGGGCAGTCCGGCCAGCACGCCGCCCATCGCCACATCCTGGCAACGCTCGAACCGCGTGCTGGCGCTCTTGATCAACCCCAGCGCCGCAGCCAGACGCTCGGCGGCGCGGGTGCAGGCGGTTCCCATCCCTTGCGCCGCGCGCGCATCCGCCCGACCGCGCGCCGACTTGCTCGTCGCCTCCGAGTTGCCTAGAGCCTTGTCGGTTCCAAGTCCGGCGGTCGGCACGACCCGCCCGGCCTGGACCGCCTTGCGCAACGTGGACGCGCCCACGCCCGCCCGGCGTGCCGCGTCTGCAATCGTCCTCCCTTCCCCCAGAAGTTGCGCACAGCCGGCGGTCTTCTCCTCGGTCATCACCGTCTCACCGCGGCGGCGGCGGGGCTCGAAAAAGGAGCCCGGCCCATGCTCCGCCAACTGCCCGACCCAGTTCATCAGCGTCCGGTGCGGGATACCCAGATCGGAACGCTCCACCTCGCTGGGGCGCACATGCCCGTTGGCCATGAGTGTCGCCAGCGCGAAGCGTTGGCTACACGCATCCGACACGGCATGCGAGAAAAAATTGTCCGGCCCGACGAAGTAGGTGATTCTCCCTTCCTTCTTCAGTATGCTGAGAGCCGGGCCGATTCTGATTGCGCCGCCGGGGAATCCCGGCAACAATAATTGCGGCATGGCGGAACCTCTTTGGGTTTCGATCCCTCCAGGGAATCGTCATTCACCCCAAAGAATCATCCATGCCGCTTCATTTGTCACGCGCAAAATGTGCCAAGTCATTTTCCGGAAAACCGTGAGATTTGCCGCTCGAGCTCAGGAAGTCTGAA
>SPCK01000083.1 GCA_004525355.1 Spirochaetales bacterium | reverse complement strand
TGATAGCCTGGCCGTTACGCGGTAGACTGAGTTCAAATTACGGGTATCGTTCCAATCCGTTCACCAATGTGCGGCAATTCCACAACGGTATCGATATCGTGGCCTCCTTGAATTCAGCGGCACATGCCGCCATGGATGGCCGGGTTGCCGAGATCGGGTACAGCACGATTTTCGGAAATTTCATCATACTGACCCATTCTGGCGGCTATCAGACGCTCTACGCCCACATGAACAAGATCAGTGTACGCAAGGGCCAAAATATCTCACAGGGCATGACGATCGGCCTGACCGGCTCGACAGGTTACAGTACTGGACCGCACCTGCATTTTGGCCTCTTCAAGAATGGGGTGGCCATCGACCCCCTCAAGATGCTGGGCTCATGACAGTGGACATGCAGCTTCATTCGCAATGAGCCGCAAGTATTTATTGCATTACCGAGCGATTTGGAGTAGGATGGTGTGGCTCTTGGAGGATGTATGAGAAAACTTGTTCTTGCGATAATTGCCATTTTGGCAGTGTTTACATTTATCCGTGAATATCGACCCCACACCGTGACCACCGTACAGCAGGTTCAGATTGAAAGTCCAATGCCCAACTAAAAAAAACAGAGCAACATCTGCAGAACCGCTCTTTTGGGAGCGGTTTTTTTATTCTTTTTCATACAGCTGAACATCGTTACTGTCTATAAAAGAATACTATCCTGTCTGCAATACAGGCACGCGTGGATTATCCTCGGAACAATTCTTTACATCAGAACAATTTAAGATATAGGTTTGAATTATTTCTTCATTGGCACGATTCCTGCATTAATAGCAGCGTAGAGGTGAAGGATATGCCAAGCACGATAAAGAGCGACAAATCTGATGACAGCTTGAAGATGTACTACGATCATGTCAAACGCATTTCCCTGCTCACAGCGGAGGAAGAGCGCGAGCTCTCAATGCGGATTCAATCGGGGGACGAAGAAGCCCGTTCACGATTGATCGAAGCGAACCTTCGCCTTGTCATAAAGATAGCGCGCGGCTTCTCCAATTTCGACGTTCCCTTGATAGATCTTATCCAGGAAGGCAATATGGGGCTTATCAAGGCCGCCGAGCGCTTCGATTACCACAAGAATGTGCGCTTCTCTACCTATGCCTCATGGTGGATCAAGCAAGCGGTCACGCGATCACTGGTAAATTCCCGCCGCGCCATCAGGCTTCCTCACCGCAAGGAAGAGCTCATTCGTCGTATTCACAAGACGTATGGAGACCTGTCCCAGATGCTGGCCCGCGAACCCAGCCATACGGATATCGCGCGCGAGCTGAGTATCACGCCAAAGATCGTCAGGGAAGCGATGGAAATGTCAGGATCCATCGTACCGCTCGAAACAGATCGTGATGACGACGAAGGCGGCAGCGTCATCGATATATTCGAGGACTGCACGTACAGTCCGGATGCGCAACTCCAGCGGCAATGCGACCGCGAGCGTACGCTCAGTATGCTTGAAGCCCTGCTCGAACGCGAACGCAAGGTCCTGATGTACCGATTTGAATTCTTCGGCGCCAGCAAGAGCACCCTCAAGGTTATCGGCATGAACATGGGGATCTCAGCGGAAACGGTGCGGCAGATAGAGAAGCGCGCACTCAGAAAACTGCGTGAACGTTGCACTCAATTCCAGGATTTTGCTGGCACCGCTTGAAAGACAGGCACATTCGCGGGCTTGCCGACAAGGCCCGTACCAGCGTATAGTCTGGATGGATGGCACGTCAGAAAAAGCAAAAGGCACCCCGAAAGATCGATGGACGGTTTCTTCTGTTCCTGAGTGCCTTCATGGTATTCGGCGCGCTGGCGGTATCGATACTGGTAGCACGCTCTTTCAAGCCTTGCCCTGATCCGGTTTCGATCGAGCCGACCAATATCGATGCGACGCGAGCAGTCGTACCACAGGTTCCTACAGCCGCCGCAGTCATGCCGACGGACGAAGGCCGTGCAGCGATCGTGGAAACGCCCTATGGAACGATATCCCTCACGGCCCCGACGCCAGTCGCTTATGCGCCATACGCGGCGACGGTCAGGCCCGATGTCCAGGAGAGCGGCAGGAAGACCACGAAGGGCGTGCTAGTTTTCGTGATAGACGATGTGGGATACAACACGCGTCAGCTGGATGCCTTTCTGGACTTTCCCGGCCCACTGACGATAGCGATCCTGCCTGGCCTGCCCTATACGCGAGCCGCCGCGGACATGGCGAAGCGGGCAGGCAAGGAAATCATCCTTCACCAGCCGATGGAAGCAATAACCGGGCTGAATTCAGGTCTTGGATCGATCGGTCCGGTATTGGGTGAAGACGAGATACGCGGCATTCTGCGATCAAATCTGGCCCAGGTTCCAGGAGCCGTGGGTATGAATAATCATATGGGCTCAAAGGCTACCCAGGACGTCAGGACCATGTCCATCGTTCTCGACGAAGTCAGACGGGCAGGCATCTATTTCCTCGACTCTTTAACCATAGGCGATTCCGTGGTACACTCCGTGGCTTCGCTCATGAAACAACCCGCTTGGGAGCGCACAGTGTTTTTGGACAACAGCCCGGATCGGGCTTCTATCATCAAGTATGTCAATGAAGGCCTCAAGGTTGCCGAGAAGAGAGGCTACGCGGTCATGATCGGCCACGTATGGTCCGCGGAGCTCGCACAGACCCTGGTTGAACTGTATCCCGGACTCATGGAACAAGGATTCAGCCTTTCAACAATTTCACGAATCATGATGGACACGGACGATGAGGATTCTGGGTATTGAATCTTCCTGCGACGAATGCGCTGCGGCCGTCGTAGAAGATGGCCGCCGCGTTCTGTCCAATGTCGTGGCAACCCAGATCGAATCCCATGCGGTATTCAACGGCGTCGTACCCGAGATCGCATCCCGCCTTCACGTAGAATGGATCCAAGACGTGGTTTCCCGGGCTTTGGCAGACGCTGGAACGGGAATGAGCGAGATAGACGGCGTGGCGGTTACCATCAAGCCCGGCCTGGCAGGTTCGCTCCTCGTGGGGCTTTCCTTCGCAAAAGCCTTGGCTTGGGCCTTGGACCTGCCGCTGGTGGGCGTAAACCACATCCTGGCCCACCTGTACTCGCCTCAGTTATATGAAACAATCCCCTACCCCTTTATCGGGCTGATCGTATCAGGCGGACATACCCTCATCTGCCGCGCCGACGGGTTCGACGACATAAGCGTCATGGGCACGACGATCGACGATGCCGTGGGCGAGGCATTCGACAAAGTAGCCAAGCACTACGGCTTGGGGTATCCTGGCGGCCTGGCAATCGATCGCCTGGCCCGAAACGGCGATGCCAGATCCTGCCGCTTCCCCTCCCCCAACCTGTACAAAGGAGAACATCGCTACGACGTGTCGTACTCCGGCCTCAAGACTGCGGCCATCCGTCAGCTTGAACAGTTCTGGGATCCTGCCTGGCCCAGGACTGATGAAAATATAGCGGCATCCTTCGAGAAGGCGGCCATCGATTTGCTGCTATCACGTTTGGCGAAGGCCGTCGAGGATACGGGTATCCGCACGGTAGTAGCAGGCGGAGGCGTAGCCGCCAACACGTACCTCAGGCGTCGACTCTCCGAGAAAAAGGATGTCAGGGCCATCTTCCCTCCGCTTGAACTATGCGGAGACAATGGAGCCATGGTCGCGGGGCTTGGCTGCAGGATGCTGGAGCGTGGGGACAGGGATGGACTCGATCTCAACGTGTCCCCCCGCGTCCCATCCTTCAGACGTCTTCAAACTTGAAAAAGACGCCTGTCAGGGCGTAGAAAAACCGAGGATGCAGGCCTTCCCCTTCCGACATGCTGCTATTCCTTGATACCCGTTCCCCGCTCGATCAGCCTGATGGCATCCACTTCCCGGTTAAGACCCCGCTGGGCAAAGAACATATCGGCCAGGTAGACTGTTTCCGAACCGTCGGGGTTGGTCACGATCAGGGCGAAGCGTTGGGCAGGTGGCTCGCCCCGCTGACCGAATGAATAGAGGCTGTAGGTCTTGGGCGTCAGTCCGTCCAACGGAAGGTCAGATGAAAAGCCGACAGTGGTCAAGTCCTCCATCAACGTCGTGTCTCGTTCCGACAGGGCCTTGAAATAGGACGAAAGCAGGTTCGAGCGCGCACCCTGGGAATTACCCAGGGAGATGGCGATGAACACAGCGACGGCCATAATGACAACCGCCCCGGTCAGCACGATGATGAGCAATGCTCGCTTGTTCTTCATACCGTAGACTCCTTACCAGGCACGTTACTTGAGCGCACCCAACTCGGCCCCCACCTTGATGAAGGCGGACACGGCGTCATCGATCTGTTTCGGAGTATGGGCCGCGGAAATCTGCACGCGGATACGCGCCTTGCCGCGGGGAACGACCGGGAAGCTGAACCCGATTACGTAGATACCCTCTTCCAACAGACGATCCGCCATCGCATGGGCGAGCTTCTCATCATACAGCATGACCGGCGCTATCGGATGCACGCCGGGACGGATGGCCATCCCCGCGCGGGTCATGCCGTCCCTGAAACGCATCGTATTGGACTCGAGCTTGTCCCGCAGCTCGGTTGAAGACGAAAGCATTTCCAGCACCCTGAGCGTGCCCCCCACGATGGACGGAGCGAGGGTGTTGGAAAATAGGTACGGTCTGGCCTTCTGGCGGAGATACTCGACGATTTCCGAGCGGCCGGAAACACAGCCTCCGGACGCGCCTCCCAGGGCCTTGCCGAACGTCGTGGTAATGATGTCAACGCGGCCCATCACACCACAGTGTTCGTGAGTACCCCTGCCGGTCTTGCCGATGAAACCGGTCGCGTGGCTGTCGTCGACCAGTACCAGCGCATCGTACTTCTCGGCAAGGTCGCAAATCGAATTGAGATCGGCGATATCGCCGTCCATCGAGAATACGCCGTCGGTAGCTACCATGCGGAACTTCTTGCCTTGGGCCGCCTCCAGCTTTTTTTCCAGGTCATGGAAATCGTTGTGCTCGTAGATGAAACGTTCCGCCTTGCACAGGCGAATTCCATCAATTATCGATGCATGATTCAAACTATCGGTGATGATTGCGCTGTCGGTGTCCAGGAGCGGTTCGAAAACGCCTCCGTTGGCATCGAAACAGGAAGAGAACAGAATCGTATCCTCGGTGCCCAGGAAGCGGCTCATTTCTTCTTCGAGGCGTTTATGGGGCGATTGCGTCCCACAGATGAAACGGACACTCGACAGGCCGTATCCCCACTCGTCCAAGGCTTTCTTGGCAGCCTCGCGGATGGATGGATCGTTGGCCAGGCCAAGATAATTGTTGGCACAGAAATTGACTACCTGCTTGCCGTTCTTGACGGCAATAAGGGCTCCCTGGGGAGTTGTGATGACACGCTCGTTCTTGTACAGCCCGTCGGCCTTGATCTGGGCGAGCTTGGTCCTGAGTTCTTCGCGAATTGCTCCATACATGGGTACACGCTCCTTTTGGTGGCATTGTACACGGTCGATTCGGGATTTGGAAAGGTAGCGTATGCGGAATACCCCTACTTTTGCGCAAGGCCGTGCAGTATCTCTTCCATGTCGATTTCCAGCGCGACCAGCTCGTCGAGAAGCTCGTCGATGCGCCGTCCGCGGAAATTGGCCTGAGAACGATCCAACCGGTCAAACGGTTCGTTGATGACGTCCTCGAATTCGGGACCGGCATTGAGCACCGTCCCGCAATATGGGCAATAACTGAAACCTCTGAGTACTATCCTTCCGCATACGACGCAAAAATCCAGTTTCATGGCATCCTCACAAGAGGCTGGCCGCCAACTCGGCCAGGACACTCCGTTCGCTTTTCTGCAAGGTTACGTGACCGAAAATCGCTTGCCCCTTGAAACGGTCAACCACGTAGGAAAGGCCGTTCGAATTGGCGTCAAGGTACATATTGTCTATCTGGTCGGGATCCCCGGTAAGCACGACCTTTGTACCCTCACCGGCGCGGGAGACGATGGTCTTGATCTCGTGCGGCGTCAAGTTCTGGGCCTCGTCTATGACGATAAACTGGGCGGGTAGCGATCTTCCGCGGATAAACGAGAGCGCTTCTATCTCTATCAACTTGTCCCGGATCAGCTGGTCGGCGCTCTTGACCTTGTCCCGCTTGTGCACTCCCAGGATGAATTCCAGGTTGTCGAACAGCGGCTGCATCCAGTTGGACATCTTGGCCAATTTCTCGCCAGGCAGGTAGCCGATATCCTTGCCCATCGGTACGACCGGGCGCGATACGAGCATTCGGGAATACCGCTTGTCGTCAATGACCTTCCTCAAGCCCGCCGCTATGGCAAGCAGCGTCTTGCCGGTACCGGCTTTTCCAACGAGTGTGACGAGGGACAGAGAATCGTCCAGGAGGAGCTCGAGCGCGACTTGCTGCCTGACATTCAGGGCAGAAACGCCGGATACGGAGCCAAGCTCCGACTGAACCGGATGCAGTACGTTCCTGTCACTGTCCCTTCGGGCAAGGATTTCCCTGTGGCCGCTCCGGAGTACCATGAACTCATTGGGCTTCAACTGATCCTTCCAGGCCAGTTCACCCGTGCTTTCAAGGACGGCCAATGTATCCGCGGGTACGTCGAGCTCGGTCACGCCCTGGTAGAGCGTCGCGATGTCCACTTGCTGCTTTTCATAGTCCACGGCCTTGATGCCCAGCGCCGTCGCTTTTACGCGGGCATTGATATCCTTGGAGACGAAGAAAACCTGCCTGCCGCGTTCCCGTAGCTCATAAGCGCACAGCATGATTCGATTGTCGTTCTTTGTCAGGTCGAATCCTTCGGGAGCCCTGGAGGGCTGGGCCAGAGAAACCCTCAGAATGGAGCCGTTTTCCAGCTTGACGCCTTCATTCAGGTTGCCCTTCTTGGCGATAGTATCGAGAAAGCGAATGGCTTCGCGAGCGCTCTTCCCACGCTGGTCTGGATACGTTTTCAACCCGTCAAGTTCCTCGAGCACCTGGAGGGGTATGATGATCTCGTTTTCCCTGAAAGACATTATCGCTTCGGGATAATGGATGAGCACATTGGTGTCGATGATGAACGCCTTGGACTGATCGCCGTTGTCTCCCATGCGTGTCCTCCCAGACTACACGTACCAGTATAGTCTGCGCCGGCGAGGAAGCAAGGTCGAAGGATCAGCGAAGTGTTCCCGATTATCGCCTGGAAGGTTTCAGATAACCGAAAATGCTGCCGCAAAGGCCGCCCATGATATGCGCGAACTCGGATATGTCGTTTCTACTGAATGAGTTGGCTATTTCTTTGCCGAGATACAACAGCAAAACCAGGATGAAGGTGAGGGGTATCTCGCCCTTGTTGAAATTAGTGAATGAAGACAGCAGTATCATCATGAAGACGATGCCGCTGGCGCCCATGAGCCCCGTGGGAAAGAGGAGAACGTTGAGGATGCCGGTTACGAGCGCCGTAACAACCATCATGATCAGCATGCCGGCAGAGCCGTACGTGGTCTCCAGAATGGGTCCCAGGAGCAGGATGAACGCGAAGTTGGACAGGAAATGGTTTATGTCAGCGTGGCCGATCACGTGGGTGGCAAGGCGCAGGTAATCCCTGACGGATGATGGATCGAAGCCGCCCCGCCCGGGCACGGAAAACCAGCTCTCGGCAAGACCGGGAAGAAGAGCGCTCAAGAGCAGGATGACGGCGCAGACAAGCGTGAACGTAAGCGTCACCGGTGCGTTATACTTGATTGTCATGATCATCCTCCATCGCTGAATGCGGATGCGCGGCAGACACCCGGTGTAAAGACGTTATAGGTCCAGCTCCAAGGCTACCGGACAATGATCCGAG
>SPCK01000005.1 GCA_004525355.1 Spirochaetales bacterium | reverse complement strand
CCGTGCGGATGCATGCCCGATGGCTCCTGGCGGGTGGAGAAGCGGGCCAGGATGCGCAGGCGCTCCTCGTTGACGAGGCCGTCCGGAGCGTCTCCGGGTATATAGTCAACGGCTCCCGCGTGAAAGAGCGAGGCGGGGTCTACGATGGACCGGGAACGGTCTATCACGGCCCAATGAAGCCGCCTGCTCGCCACGAGGCGGGCGATCAGTGCTGGGAAATTCTTTCGAGGAAAGGAAGCAGCGTCGACGTACACGACCACGTCGGGCCGCGGCTCGGCCAACAGTTGATCAAGCTCGGGCGGGAGCAGGCGTTGTAGGTCGGGCAGATTGAAGAAACGCTCAGTCGTCCTGGACTTGCACAGGAGTATTACTTCCATGCTGCCCTCCCGTGGCTGACCTTGCCCGCGGCCAGCCTTGGTGCTATCGCGTAGCTTATGATTTGCCAGGGGCAGTCGCTCTCCAGGAGGACGAAACGATCCTTTATGATGGCGTCGATATGTGGAGTAATGGTGGCGGAAACCGACAGCGAATCGGGTCGGGTATAGGTTTCCTCGATTTCGGTTACTTCCTTGACCAGCTCGTTGCGGGCCAGTTCAGCATAGTCCTCGCTGTATCTAACGTAGCCCGCATGAGCTGCCGCTCGAACCTGTATATCCCGATCCAATGCGTTCTCTGCGAGATTGTATATGCACAGGTCATTGAGCAACTCCATGCCGCACAAGACCGCGGACATGGTGGGATGCCCGTAGTGAAAGGCCACGAGACCGCCATCGCCTTCCCAGAACCAGAGGCGACCACGCCGCTTCTCGACGATACGGCTGACCAAGCCGCGGAAATCCTCGTATGCTCGTTCTATGTCAGTGGTGTCGTTGGTCCTGACCAGGCTGGAGTTGCGAACGATATCAACATGAAGGAGGGTAACCGGATACTCTACCCCGATTCGCAGACGTCCCCAGCCCGGGGTCTTGTGCCTTCGCGAATCCTCGTAGAACAACTCCGATTCGGGATCGAGTTGGTAGCCTTCGGCCTCCATGCCCTTGATGATTTCGTCCATGCCGGCG
Organism: Spirochaetales bacterium; assembly: GCA_004525355.1. Classification (GTDB taxonomy): domain Bacteria; phylum Spirochaetota; class Spirochaetia; order Treponematales; family UBA12059; genus UBA5200. The sequence continues at coordinate 17,539 of SPCK01000005.1, read as the reverse complement.
ATCGGATATTGCTTGCCCATGGAACCGTGCCGGTCGACGCGTACGAGCCACTCGACCAGTTCCAGGAAGAGACCCGCCTCGAGAAGGTCGACCACGATACGGTTGACCGCGTCCTGTACGGGCACGGGAACGGAAGGCGGGAATCCCATGCGCTTGTTGATTTCGTAGCCTTGGATAAGCGTTCTTGCGAGGCGCAAAGACATTTCCATTCCGAGGGACAGATAAAGGGTGCGTGTGATGTTTAGGACGACGGGGCTCTTGATCCTCATTACATCCTTCTACTTTCTGAACTTGGTAGGTTCACCTGTCGAGCAGGTGGCCGGTGCTCCTGCGGCTACAGTATAGAATAGAACGAATTGAAGCGAATTGCCATATTTTCAGCATATTACATTGTTTTCAATGTCGTGGCACCGGGTTGGGCCAATTACCATTCATTTTGAGCTATCAATGAAGTTCAAAAATCGAAATGACGTTTCAATATTTGTAGAAAAATGGCTGCTAAATGCTTGCATGGGCTGGGTTTTATGATATAATGCGCACTTAGGTTGAGTTTTATCCTTTTTCAAGGAGCCGGCATGTTGCATACCGTTCTTGTCATAAATCCAGGGTCCACTTCGACCAAGGTGGGCATATTCGAAGGCCGGAATGAATTGTTTACGGAGAATGTCACGCATACAGCCCAGGAGATTGCGGTTTTTCCTACGATCGCCTCCCAGTATGAATTTCGTGAAAAACACATTCGTACTGCCTTGGAAAAACGTGGGTTCGACCTGAAAAAACTATCCTGCGTGGTAGGCCGGGGCGGGCTGCTCAAGCCTATACCCAGCGGCGTCTATTCTGTAAGCAAAGAAATGAAGGATGAGCTGCTGGTTGCCCGGTTCGGCGAGCACGCATCCAACCTGGGGGGCCTCATCGCAAGCGCGATTGCGCAGGAAATCGGGGTACCAGCCTATATCGTCGATCCGGTCGTGGTCGATGAACTTGATGACGTAGCGCGCATCTATGGCCATAAGCTGTTCCGCAAGTGCAGCATCTTTCATGCGCTCAATCAGAAAGCCGTCGCCCGTCGATGGGCTGCCGAGAACGATAGAAAATACGAGGATGTGACCCTCATCGTCGCGCACATGGGCGGTGGCGTGTCCGTAGGCCTTCACAAGAAGGGCCGGGTCGTGGACGTGAACAACGCGCTCAATGGTGAAGGGCCGTTCAGTCCCGAGCGCGCGGGAACTCTCCCGGCTGGCGCCCTGACCAAACTCTGCTTCTCCGGTCAGTACTCCGAGAAGGAAATTCTCAAGATGATTACCGGCCAGGGGGGCATGGTCAGCTTGGTCGATACCAATGATATGCGCGTACTCGAGGCCAGGCATCTGTCCGGCAAGGATCCGGACGCAACCCTTGTATACACGGCCTTCATCTACAATATAGGCAAGGCGATAGGAGCCTTGGCCGCCGCGGCCGAGGGCAAGGTCGACGGCATCGTCCTGACCGGCGGTATCGCCTTCGGCAAGCAGATTCAGGCAGGCATTACAGCCATGTGCGGCTGGATCGCCCCGGTTGCCATCTATCCCGGCGAGGGCGAACTCGAAGCACTTGCCCAGGCTGGTATCGCGGCAGTGAGCGGCGAAATCACGGCCCAGGAGTACAAGTGACATGAATACCATACAGGAAATCATCGACGCTGCCAGGAAGGCCGGCCGCAAGCGCGTCGCTGTGGCGGCGGCGCAGGAGGAATCCGCACTTGAGGCGGTATTCGATGCGGCACGTCACGGCTTGGTGGAACCCATTCTGATAGGCGACGTCGCCGAGATCAAGCGCTTGGCCGCGGCCATGGGCGCCGACGTTTCGGCCTTCCGCATGATCGAGGCAAAGGACTATGCCGGGGCGGCGGCCCAGGCAGTAGCCCTGGTGCGCGCCGGTGAGGCTGACATGCTCATGAAGGGCATCCTGGATACATCCATCCTGCTCAAGGCCGCCCTCAACAAGGAGAATGGATTGAACGCCGGCCGCCTGACAAGCCACGTCGTTGTGATGGAGGTGCCAACCTACCATAAACTCCTGATAGTGACGGATGCGGCCATCAATATCGCCCCGGATGTGCTGGTCAAGATCGACATCATCGCGAACGCGGTGCAGGTGGCCAGGGCCATCGGCGTGGAAATCCCCAAGGTCGCCTTGCTGGCAGCTGTGGAGAAGGTGAACTGGGAAAAGATGCCCTGTACGGCGGACGCGGCCATCATCACCCAGATGAACCGGCGCGGGCAAATAAAAGGTTGCGTGATAGACGGCCCCCTGGCCCTGGACAACGCGATCAGTGCCGAGAGCGCGAAGATCAAGAAAATAGTGTCAGACGTGGCAGGCGACGCAGACGTGCTGGTGGCGCCGAACATCGAAGCTGGCAATATTCTTTATAAATGTCTTCTGGACTTGGGGAAGGCAAAGGGTGCCAGTATCGTGGTCGGTGCATCCAAACCCATCGTATTGACAAGCCGCGCCGACAGCGCGGAAACAAAACTGGCCAGTATAGCCCTCGCGGCTCTGGTATCGTAAGGAGCGAATTTATGGCGAATAAAGGCAAACCCGAGATCGATCGGGAACGCTGCAAAGGATGCCTGCTCTGCGTGCGTTCTTGCCCGACCAAGGTCCTGGGCGTGGATGACGCCCCCAATTCCTGGGGCTATTACCCTGTCCAGGTCGTGGACCTGGACAAGTGCATAGCCTGTGGGAACTGTTACCTCGTGTGCCCGGACGTGGCCGTGACCGTCTACAAGCTGTAAGGAGGCTTAGAACCATGGCTGAAGAAAAGCGATTGATGAAGGGGAACGAGGCGATAGCCGAAGCCGCCATTCGGGCCGGTTGTAGTGCCTATTTTGGCTACCCCATCACACCACAGAACGAATTGACCGCCTATATGGCCAAGCATATGCTGGACAAGAAGCGCGTGTTCATCCAGGCCGAGAGCGAAGTCTCCGCCATCAATATGGTATACGGCGCGGCAGCCGCGGGCGCGCGTACGATGACCAGTTCATCAAGCCCAGGTATTTCGCTCAAGCAGGAAGGTATTTCCTATGCCTGCGGCGCGGACCTGCCCTGCGTCGTCGTCAACGTGGCCCGCTCAGGCCCCGGCCTCGGCGGCATCTCCCCCGGCCAGGCGGACTACTTCCAGTCCACTCGCGGCGGTGGACATGGCGACTACTTCCACATCGTGCTGGCTCCCAAGAGCGTACAGGAAGCGGCCGACCTGACCTACAAGGCCTTTGAACTTGCCGATCAATGGCGCATGCCCGTCATGATACTGGCCGACGGACTCATCGGCCAGATGATGGAGGGCGTCATCTTCCAACCGGCCATCGATCCCGCTTCCCTGCCTCGCAAGCCCTGGGCCACCGGTCACCAGGCCGACACGCACCGCGAGATCAACCACATAAGCAGCATCCACCTGGTGCCCGCCGAACTGGAAGCCTCTGTCCGCGCGCGCTTCAAGCGCTATGACCAGATCAAGGCAGTTGAGAGCCGCTACGAAGAAGTCAACGTAGACAAGGCAGAGTTGATCATGGTCGGCTATGGAACCAGCGCTCGCGTGGCCTTGGGCGCCATGGAACTGGCCAGGAAGCAGGGCATAGAGGTCGGTCTGTTCCGCCCTATCACCCTGTGGCCATTCCCGGACAAGCGACTCGGCGAGCTCGCCGCCAAGGGCAAGCGCTTTCTCTCCGTCGAGATGAGCATGGGCCAGATGATCGAGGACGTAAAGCTTGCCGTGAACGGCAAGGCCGAGGTGTCCTTCTACGGTCGATGCGGCGGCATGATTCCCACCGAGGAAGAGGTGCTGGCGGAAATCCGCCGCATCCTCAAGAAGTAAGGGGAGACGAACAATGGAACTTATTTACGGGCATCCCAAGAGCCTCAAGCCGATACAGACCAAGTATTGCCCTGGCTGTGGCCATGGCGTCATCCATCGCATCATCGCCGAGGTCATAGACGAGATGGGCGTGCAAGAGCGATCCATCATCACCAATCCGGTCGGCTGCTCCATCTGGTCCGACCTGTACTTCGACTTCGATTCGGTCCAGCCTGCGCACGGCCGTACACCGGCCGCATCCACCGGCATCAAGCGGATGCTGCCCGATCACTTGGTCATCTGCTACCAGGGCGACGGAGACCTCGCTGCCATCGGCACCGCCGAGATCATCCATGCCGCCAACCGCGGAGAGAAGTTCACGACCATCTTCGTGAACAACGCCATTTATGGCATGACCGGCGGACAGATGGCGCCTACGACCCTGATCGGCCAGAAAGCCACCACCGCGCCTTACGGACGAGACCCCGGCGAGGCCGGCATGGGTTACCCCATTCAGGTATGCGAGCTGCTGGCAACCCTGGGCGGCACCAAGTACCTGGCACGCGGCTCGGTCAACAACGCTGCCAACATCCGCAAAACCAAGCAGTACATCAAGAAAGCCTTTGAGGCCCAGCTTCGCGGCGAAGGGTTCACCATGGTCGAGGTCCTGTCTGCCTGCCCCACCAACTGGGGTATGCAGCCCGTCCAGGCCGAGGAGTGGCTCGAAGGCAACATGATTCCCTTTTACAAGCTGGGCGAGATCAAGAATACGCTGGCCGGTTCAGAGGGAGGCACCGCCTCCTCCAGCACAAATGGAGGCGCGAAATGACCGAGAAGACATTCATGGCCGGATTCGGCGGGCAGGGCATTATCTCCCTGGGGCAGCTATGGGTCTATTGCGGCATGAAGGAAGGCAAGGAAGTCACGTTCTTTCCGTTCTACGGCGCGGAAAAGCGCGGCGGCGTGGCGCGAGCCAGTGTCATCGTGTCCGATCACGAGATCGCCAGTCCGTTGGTGACGGCCCCCGACAGTGCGGTCGTGATGAATATGGACAGCCTGCCCCTGTGCGAGGAGGTTCTCAAGGAAGGCGGTACGCTGCTTATCAACTCGAGCCTCGTCAAGGTAGAGACCAGGCGCAAGGACGCCAAGGTCGTCAAGATCCCATGCAACGAGCTTGCGGAGCAGATCGGTGAAGTCAAGATCGCCAACATGGTCATGATGGGTGCCCTGTCCAAGGTCACCGGAGCGGTCAAGCTGGACAAGCTCGAGGCCGTGCTCAAGACCTTCTTTCCTGAAAGCAAGCACAAGTTCATTCCCATGAACCTGAAGGCCATAGAGGCGGGCATGGCAGCCGTCAAGTAACGATTCCTCTCGTGCGGTACGGGGTCGGTTCTCCTTGTGGGGCCGGCCCTTTTTCTTGCCCAAGGGCTTGTCCGGGGCAAGGAACCTTTCGATGTGCGCAAAAGGTTCCTCTCCCCGGCCCCCTCGCTTCCAAAGCGCACGGGCGGTTGTAGCCGAATCCTCATGACCGGGATATTCCAATAGCATGGTTCAACCTGAGCGGGTAACGAAAGGGATGAACTTTGGCGAATAACAGGAACGCTCCGGCGACTATCGACGAGTACAACGCGAGCTTTCAAGGAGCCAAGGGCTCGGTTCAGTTTCCGCTGGACAAACCGATGCCGCTCAAGCTGATTGGGCGGATAGCCGCATTCCGCCTCACCGAGATTGTACGGTAGGTGGATGAGAGAGTACAATAAGCTCCAAAAGCGTTCGGCGGCAAGAAGCCGTCATCGTAGTGGAAACTGGCTTCGAGTGTCGGGTTGGCGCTTTCGGTTCAGACGACTTCGGTCGAGCCGTCTTCCGGCGAGTCGTTATCGTCATCGTCGCCTTCAGCGTCTTCGCCCTCGGGCACTTCACCACGAGCGATGGCTTCCTTGCGGAGCCGCTTCTTGAGCTCCTTCTCTTCCTTCTTCTTCTTCTTCTCGATTTCTCTTCGGCGCTTTTCGCTGTTGTAGTTTGGTTTCAATGATACCTTCCATACAGAGGATTGGAATTCTACTATCACTATACCTCAATGCGCCTCCCAATGTAAGCCGAACGAGGTCGATTTTATGACCGGCGCAGCCACTTTTTTACAGCGACACCCAGCAGCTGCGGCTTGCGAAGCCGATGAGTCACCGGTATACTGCCGCAGGCCATGCCATGGGCATTTGACTAGTAACGTTTCCCTCGCAGGGTGTTGATCTACCGCATTCGCGGTATTTTCAACACCCTCCTGGTACGGCCAAATCGATTGCAGGAGTCCAGGTTGCGACGTCACGCGTTTATCATCGCCTCGATCCTCGGCGTAACCGCCAATTACCTGGCTGATCGCCTGACCAAGATCCTCGCGCTCCGCTACCTGAGCGACGGCAGGGTCATATCGTTCATGAAGAACACCGTGGTCATAGCGCTCTCGGAGAACGAAGGTGCCTTCCTGGGACTTGGCGCTGACTGGCCGGTCGCCATCAAGTACGCTCTTTTCCTGGTAGTGCCCATCGCGGCTTGCTTCTACGGCCTGTACTACGCGATGTTCAAAGAGACGGACAGGATCAGGGTAATCCTCATCTCGACCGTCGTGGGCGGGGGTCTGGGAAACCTCGTCGATCGCCTGTTCAACGGTTTCCGTGTCGTGGACTTCCTCAACTTCGGCATCGGCTCCCTGCGGACCGGCGTCCTCAACGTGGCCGACCTTTCCGTTACCATCGGCGCCGTTCTCCTGATAGTACATGAGTATAGATCCGGAAAGAAGAAAGCATAGCTGACGTGAGACGTCTCTACCAAATCCGCCTGGGGGATATGATGATCCGGAAACGATGCGCACTTCTCATGCTCTGCCTGTTCGCCGCCGCCCTTCCCTTGGCGGCCGAATCGCCGTCCGGACCCTCCCTGGGCGCGGAGTATTACGGGGAGATCGGCTGTTCCCACTGCGACGACTTCGCCGGTAAAATCCTGCCCGAGGCGGAAGTGGCGAGCGGCGTCACGGTTGAGCTCGAGCTCATCGATATCCTATCCGCGTCGGGTTACCGGCGATGCGAGGACAGGCTCGCGGAACTGGGCTACCGATTCACCATTTTCCCGGTATTGATCATGGGTAGCACCGTCTACCAGGGAAACGCCGCCATCGAGGCGAACCTCCTTCCCGAGCTTGAGCACTTTGCCCGCTTCGGGGAGCTTCGTCCCCAGCCCGCCGATTCGCCGCCATCGGCCGCCGACTCGCCGTCATCGGCCGCAGGAGCCGGGATGCGATGGACCGCCGCGGCTATATTCCTGGCGGGCCTGGTCGACGGGATCAATCCCTGCGCGTTCACGACCCTTCTCTTTTTCCTGTCCTACCTCGGCATCCGCGGCAGGACACGGAAGCGGATCGCCCTGGCAGGCCTGTCGTTTGCTGCGGGCGTTTTCCTGTCCTATTTCTTGATTGGGCTGGGCCTGTTCAACGCGTTCAGGGTCGGGGGTATGCTTCCCGTATTCAGGACCGTCCTTCGCGTTGTCGTGAGCGCCCTGACGGTCGCCTTCTGCGCGCTTACTGTCCGTGACATCGTCCTCGCGCGGCGTGGCGCGCCCGGGGACATGGCGCTACGGCTCCCGGAATCCGTGCGCCTCAGGATCAACGCCTCGATACGCGGGGGCGTGGCTTCCAACGCCTTTCTCGTCGGCGTGTTCGCGACCGGGGTCGTCGTGTCGGTACTTGAACTCGCCTGCACCGGACAAGTCTACTTTCCCGCAATATCCTTCATGGTCCAGACAGACAGCTCGTGGCTCGGCACGGGCAGCCTGCTCCTGTACAACCTCGCCTTCATAGCGCCGCTACTCATCGTACTCGCGCTAGCGCTGGCGGGCCTCAGCCAGGAAGCAGTGCGCGGTTTCTTCACGCGACATCTGGTCGCCACGAAGCTGGCCCTCGCCGCCGTATTCGCGTCGCTGTCGGTACTGGTCTGGATATTCTAGCCGGGCATGGACGATGGTGCTGTGGGCTACTCGCTGCGATCCCTCGCACGGCACGAGCCCGGATGCCTCGGGTGAACCCGGGAAGGGGCGGTCCGTCAGGTCACCGGCGTATTGACGTTCTCCAGGAACGCCACCTCGGAAAGCGGCCGCCGTGTTGTCATCCGTTTATTGGCCTCCGGTTTGAAATAGCCGAACGGTATGATGGAGATGATCTCCCAGTGCCCGGGAATGCCCACGAGGGTCCTGATGTCGCGCTTGCTGCACGTGAGCACCCAGACGGCGCCCAGGCCAAGGCCATGGATAGCCAGCAGCATGTTCTGTATCGCGGCTGACACATCCAGCCGGTAGCAGATTTCCTCCTCGTCGTACTTGGCCCAGGTATCGTGCGGATCGGCGCAGGCGACTAGTATAGCCGGCGCTTTTTCTACGCAGTCCTGGTGACCATATGGGTCGAACTTCGCGATCTTCTCCTTGTCGGTCACCACGATGAAGCGCCACGGTTGTCTGTTGCCGCCCGATGGCGCGCGGGTGCCTGCCTCCAGGATTGCCCGAACCTTCTCGGCCTCGATCGGCCGGTCGATGAACGTGCGAATGCTCTTCCTGTCCCGGATCGCTTCGAAAAGTTCCATGGCCATGTTCCTCCCTGTGAGCGCTTCGACACGCCACAACGGCGGCGAGACTATTGTATCATGGACGTTGACAACCGCCAGCCGATTCTTGGCGTTGCATGGACGAACCTTCTGCTATGTCCCCATCCGGAATCACGATCCTGTCTCTTGAGGAAAGGAATGAACGCTGCCTGCATGCAGGACTGAAGTGGAAGAAAGCAGCCAGAACCCGTACTGTCGCATAAAAAAAGTTAACCAAGGCTCCCTTTGACCCTTGCTTTTCTCATGAAGCTACGTTAGAGCTATCAAATCGAAACGACTCTCGAATAGAGAAAAACAACCTGCGGGGACGGTCTCTCTCCAGTCTGGGTCGAACCCTTTCGTGCAACCGCTGCCCTCCCGCCGCACCATGCCTCCCTTCTTGACAATCTCGTCGCGCAATCTGAGAGCATGTTCGCAAGGATGAGTACATGAAGCACAACAAGTTGGGACGGGGATCGTTTGCCTTGATCCTTGTCATGATTTGCGGTGCGTGCTGGTCACATTCGGCTGCGCGCCACCGGTTCCCATGATGAATACCCAGGAAGAATCAGCGGTTTCCGTTGAGGACCTGCTGGCCAATCTCGACTCCCTCGGGGCCAATCAGACCAACAGCATGTTCCCCGCAGTGGCGATAACAAAACCGGATGGTTTACCCTTCTGTACCGAGGAACTGACGGCCTATCTAGACGGTATCAAGGTGGATTTCGCCGGTTATATCACTTCGAGTACAACTGACAAGCCGTACTTGGTCATGCCTGTGCGCCTGCGTACGGGAGGCGAGAGCGGCCTCAGGTGGGTGCCCTCGACGGTTCCACGCAATCTCATCGTTCCCGGGCTGGCTGCGGACCTGGTGGGAATGGGGCCGGTCTGGAACAGATTGCGCGAGAATACGGTGTTCCTGGCCGGATGGATTCCAAACATGATAGTCCCGATGATCCATTGCCCGATCGATGACATCGTGCCCGCAGCCAACGCAGTGGCGGTAAAGGCGGCCTACGCGATGCTACCGAACGTGCTGCCCCGATTTGGGTGCCGCCGATCCCATTGCCTGCTTCCGTAACGGCCATGCTGGCCGCCTTCACGCGACAGCGCGGCGCGGATTCCCCGATGGTGCGGCCAGACGGTACCAGGGCGAAAAGCCCCGCAGGTCTCCCTTGTCATTAATCGTTCAATTCCTTGCGCACCGATCGCCACCGGGGATAGTATCGGTCCATGAGCGCCTTGAAGCGTGGGCCATGGGAAAGCTCGATGAGGTGGACCAACTCATGGACGACGACGTACTCCAGGCAGGCGGGCGGTTTCTTGGCCAGCTCCAGGTTGAGCCATACCCGGGAGGCGCGGTTGTTGCATGTGCCCCAGCGGGTCTTCATCTTCTTGATGCCCCAGAACGCGACCCGAACGCCCAGGCGCTCCTGCCACTCCTCCAATATGGGCGGGACAAGCTCAGCAAGGCGCCTGCGGTACCACAGGTCAAGGAGCCGCTCCCGGTCCTCGCGCGCCGCTCCGGAGCGTACGCGTAGCTCAAGCACCCCGCCCTCGGCCAGGCAGACCGAGCCACGTCTGGCTCCCTCGACAACTTTGAGCCCGTGTTCGGCACCGCGATAGAGATGAGCCTCGCCGTCGGAGAATTCGAGTCGGGTCCGTCCGCCGCGCAGGCCGGGGCGTAAGTGCAATTCCCGCTGGCGCTCGCCAATCCATTCAAGCTTGGACAGGACGAAGGCGCGTATCGATGCATCGTCCATCCATAGAGGAGCCGATATCCGTACGATTCCTTCGGGCGGGTAGATCCGGAGGTGCGCGTGCTTGATGTCCTTGCGGGTCAGTTCGACGGCGAGTTCGCCGACGAGGATGGTCGAATGCATTCCTTCGTTTCCTCTGGACACGGGCTTGGCGGGCAATGCCGCCCGGGCCAGATGAGGGTATACCGGGCGGAGCCGGGGAAGCAAGCGCATGACGCTTCCATCTGCCTGCAACTATACGCGTATCTTTGAATTTGCCAACGAGGCCATGTCCCGGGTCTCGCTTCTGAGCGGATGTCTCCTGGAGCCGACGAATACGCCGGCTATCTCATCAAAACGGTTTGGGGTTCTGCGGCCTTGCACCGCGATCTTGTGCTGCTACTCTGGCCAGATCCTCGTGAATGCGCGAACCTGCTTGCTCTCCACCAAGGGAGCTGTCATCTCGGCGTATCGTGCGAAGTGCGGCGTCTTTCGATGCACCTCACTGAAGGTTGCCTCGTCCGGGTAGGCCTCGCATAACGTGAATCGATTCAGCTCTTCGGGATTCTGCAGTACGTCGAAGCGCAGGCAGTCCGGTTCCTCGTCTCGCGAAGTTTCCCCTTGCAGGATCGCCGCCTCACGGAAGCGCTCTTCGAATCCGTCCTTGACCACGATATCCACGATTATGACGAACATATCTTTCTCCTATCGCCCGCTACCTGTCCCGCCTGTTGTTCTCCGCAATGAACGAGCCCGGCAGGATGATGTGTTCCCTGGTCTTGGCGCTGGTGGCGGCGTATCGGATGGTATCGTTCTTCAGGTAGCGCGAGAGCATGGCGTCAAAGTCGTCATGGGTTATGCCCAGATGCGAGTTCACCCACTCGCGCATGTCCTGGACGCTTACCTTATAGCCGCCATCGAATATCTTCTCGCCCTGGCGTAGCGCAAAATCGACCAGGCCGCGGGCAACCCGCTCGCGCGGTATGGTTTCAGTCAGTTCGGATATATGGACGTTGGACGAGCGAATGCGAGCGGATAGTGTCTTGATGATGGTAAGGGCAAACTTGGGGTTGGAGAGCACCATGGAATCGAAGATGGCGTCGTCCACCGCGATAAGCCTGGTCTTCTCTGAACAGACGGCCGTGGCGGAGCGCGGCCTGCCGTCTATCAGCGCCATCTCGCCGAAGAACTCGTTGGGCGTCTTGACTACTTTCAGGACGGTCTCGCCGCCTTCTACCTTCTTGCGCAACTCGACGCAACCCTTGACCAGGACGTACATCACTTCGCCCTTGTCGCCTTCTTTGAAAATGATTGTGCCGGCTTCGAAAAACAGGGTGCTTGATTCCATGGAATCCATAGTAAGCTGGCTTTGCTGCGTGCGCAAGGGCGGGCAGAGTGCTGAACTCGATAAGGAGATCATAGCCTGCATGTTCTTCAGGGGCGAATTCCTTTTCTCGAAGGACTACGGAGGCTAGGTGTATGGCAGTTCACGGATACTGTCCGGCGATCAGGCACCACTACCCAATTTCACAATGCGGTGTTTCCGGACTTTTATGAATATATCCGGGTATTGGAAAGCCGCGTGTGCGGCTCTCCAATACTTCCGACAACCTGTTACAATCCCAGATACGCCTTTCGGACTTCCTCGTTGGCAAGGAGTTTCTCCGCTGTTTCGGCCATCTTGATAACGCCATTCTGGAGTACGTAGCCCTTATTCGCGATCTTGAGGGCCATATTGGCGTTCTGCTCAACCAGGAAGATGGTGGTCTTTCGCTCAATATTGATGCGCTTGATTACCTCAAAAATGTTATGGACAAAGAGGGGTGCCAAACCAAGAGACGGTTCGTCCATAAGGAGAATTCGCGGACGAGCCATCAGCGCTCGAGAGATGGCAAGCATCTGCTGCTCGCCGCCGCTCAAGGTGCCGCCTGGCTGATTCCGGCGTTCCGCCAGTCTGGGGAAGATATCGAATACCTCTTCAAAATCCTTCTTTATGAGATCCGTGTCCTTTCGCAGGAAGGCTCCCATGTCCAGATTTTCAAGCACGGTCAGCTGTGGGAAAATTCTGCGTCCCTCGGGAACTTGGGACAGGCCCATGCTGACGATCTGGTGTGGATTTTTCTTGGATATGTCGACGCCGTCCAGGAGTATCTCGCCGCTACGTATGGTGGTAATGCCGCAGATGGACATGAGGGTCGTCGTCTTGCCAGCCCCATTGGCGCCGATCAGCGTGACGATCTCTCCCTCCTCTACTGTAAGGGAAATATTCCTCAAGGCCTGTATGTTGCCGTAAAAGGTGCAGACGTTCTTGAGTTCCATCAAAGCCATATCATTCTCCTAAATACGCTTTGATCACTTCGGGATTGGCCTTGATTTCCATTGGCGTCCCTTCCGCGATAAGGCGTCCGTAGTCGAGCACGTAGATACGCTCGGAAACATTCATCACCAGGCTCATGTCGTGCTCGATAAGGAGGATGGTCACCTTTTCCTTGTCACGAATGATGTTGATTGTTTCTTCCAGCTCCTTGGTCTCATTGGGGTTCATGCCCGCGACCGGTTCGTCCAACAGGAGGAGGAAGGGATCGGTTGCCAAGGCGCGCGCTATCTCGAGGCGGCGCTGGGCGCCGTACGGGAGGTTGCGGGCGGTCTCGTTTATGAACATCTCGAGCTTCATCTTCTTGAGGATATCGTGGCTCTCGTCTATGACACGCTGTTCCTCTTCCTTGGTAGCGCGATCACGCAGGATCGCATTGAAGATGCTGGCCTTGAGCGAATTGTGCCGCCCAATCATTACATTCTCAAGCACGCTCATATTGCTGAAGAGCCGAATGTTCTGGAAAGTCCTGGCCAGGCCCTTGAGGTTGATGGTATTTGGTTTGAGGCCTTGTATCTCTTCCTTGGGATGCTCACCGTGCTGAATGGCGATGCTTCCTTCGGTTGGTTTGTATACGCCGGTAACGCAGTTGAAAATCGTGGTTTTACCGGCGCCGTTCGGTCCAATCAAGGCGCAGATCTCGCCGCTTTTGATATGCAACGAAACGTGGTCGATCGCTCGCAGGCCTCCGAAGACCATGGAAAGATTCTGAATATCGAGGATGGGTGCGACTATTTCACTCATTTCTGGACCCCCGGTACGGAATCTGAAGCAGATTTTTCCACAAAAGTATATCTCTTTCGGTTTCTTGGAATCAGGCCATCAGGCTTGAAGATGATAATGATGATCATGGCGATTCCATAGATCAGCATGCGATACTGTGCCAGAGGCCGGAAGTATTCAGGCAGCAGCTTGAGAATCAGGGCGCCGCCTATCGCTCCAGGAATGGATCCGGTTCCGCCGATGACTATGGCCATAAGTACCATGATGGATTCCCAGAGCGTAAAGCTATCAGGGTTGATATAGGTTGTTTGAGCGGCCAATAAAACACCGGCAATGCCTGCCCAGAATGCCCCGAGGGCGAAGGTGGCCATCTTGTTGCGCACCAGATCGACGCCCATGGCTTCGCAGGCTACTTCGTCTTCACGCATGGCCTCCAACGCTCGCCCCACGCGGGAATCCTCTATACGTCGCACTACGAATATGGTGAATATCACCAGGATAATTGCGATGTAGTAGATGTACGTTGCGGCTTGTCGCGGTGGAAGTCGTATGCCAAACAACCACGGACGGGGGATGAGGCTGATGCCCGTGGCTCCGCCGGTGACGGGACCGGAATTCTGCAAAACCATCCTGAACATTTCGCCGAAGGCGAGCGTGATAATGGCCAGGTAATCGCCGCGCAGGCGCAGGACCGGGAGGCTGAGCAGTATCCCGAAAATGACCGCGATGACTCCGGCGGAAGGAAGGGCTATCCAGAAAAGCCAGCCTGTATCGATCCCCGCGGAAATGAAGGCCGGTCCAGCGTACTTCCACAGGAGGCCGTAGGTATATGCTCCCACGGCGAAGAACGCCGCGTAGCCGAGATTCAAAAGCCCTCCAAGGCCGACCACGATATTGAGTCCAAGTGCGAGCATCACGTATATCAATGCGGTGATCATGATGTTCGTGTGGTACATCCCCAGGACATACGGATAGGCGAGGACTATGAGTAGCAACAGGGCCATGACGCCCAGTTTAATGGGTTTCCGTCTCAGGGCTGTGATTATAAAATCACGAATCCCGCTCAATGGTGTCCTGACAGGAGTTTTGTCTCCCCTGTGCTGATTCCATTCCAGGGCGCGACGCCAAAGGAAGGACAGAACGAAAATGCTTATTGCGATCACGGGAAGGTAGGACCAACGGAAGATCACGACAGCCTTGCCGCCTGTTACGTTAACCTTCATCACCAGGAATGGAAACAGGAGGATCACGAACCAGATCGTCGACACCAATGAGGCGATCAGTTCGGATTTTTGATTCTTACGATTCATTCTATTACACCTTCTGCTTCTGGTTTTTACCCAGGATCCCGTCGGGCTTGAGGATGAGTATCAGGATGAGGATGATGAACGCGTAGGCATCCTCGTAGTCGCTCGATATGAATCCGGTACCCAGGCTTTCAGTCCAACCCAGGATGAAGCTACCAAGGACGGCGCCGGGTATGCTTCCGATACCGCCGAGTACGGCAGCGACGAAGGCCTTGATGCCCGCTACAAATCCTATGTAGTAGTTAATCTGACCCATGTAGGAGCAGATAAGTACGCCGCCGATAGCGGCGAGGGACGATCCTATGACGAACGTAACCGAGATCACTTGATTGATATTGACGCCGACAAGTTGGGCCATTTGCTTGTCCTGGGACGTAGCTCGCATGGCTTTCCCTATGCGTGTGAATTTGATGATTATGGTCAGAATGATCATGATGAACGATGTCGTGATCAAGATAATGAACTGAGTGGAATTGATATATTCCCGTACGGGCTGCAGAAAGGGGAGGTCGGGCAGGTATGAAGGAAATGGAAGGTATTTTTCAGTCTGTGCCAACATAATGAAATTCTGGAGGATCATGGAAATACCGATTGCGCTGATCAGGGCAGAAAGTCGCGATTTGTTTCTCAGGGGCCTATATGCCAGGCGTTCAATGGTAAATCCGAACGCCGAGGAGTAGATGATGGATGCAAGGATGGAAAAAAGCAGCACTACCGGAATCGACATTCCGAGCGTCGAGAGGAATCCTCCGACTATCAGCGCCGTGAAGCCGCCGATCATGTAGACTTCGCCATGGGCGAAATTGATGAGTTTTACGATACCGTATACCATCGTATATCCGAGTGCAATGAGGGCATAGATGCTTCCCTTTGCCGTACCGCTCAATAGAAGCTTGATAAAATAATCCATGCTACGAATCCTTCTCCTTCGGGCTTACCGTATTGTACAGTAGAACACGAAGAATGGCTTTCTTGATGTTGGTCGGGTTGAAAAATGGCCGTCCCGGTTTGTTATGATCGGAACGGCCGCAAACAAAATTCCAGATCAAGAAAATTACTTCAGCATCAGGGAAACTATTTCAGCTCGGCGTACTTGCCGTTCTGAACCTGATAGACCGAAAAGCCAAAACCAATAACGTCACCGCGGGCATCGAAGCTGATTTTCCCGAGGGTAGTTTCAACGTACTCGCTGCGAAGCGCCTTGGAGACTGCTTCGAAATCGGTGCTGCCGGCCTTCTGGATGGCGTTGACCACGGCCTGGGTTGCCGCGTAGGCATTCAGGAAGAAGGCGCCGGGATCGTCACCAAACTTGGCCTTGTGATCCGCGGCGGCCTTGATGGCCATCGGGTTGGCGCTGGTGTCCATCGGGCCGGTGGCATATACGCCCTCGGCATATTTGCCGGCGACGTCGATGAAGGTTTGATCCTTGACGCCATCGTCGGAGATGAAGGGAAGGTCCATGCCCTTGTCCTTCATTTGCTGTACCAGCTTTGAAGCCTCGGGGTGATATCCGCCCCAGACAACGGCTGTGGCTCCGGAGTTGCCTATCTTGTTGACGATGGCGGAATAATCGGGAGCGCCGGGATTAACGCCCTCGAAGAGGACAACCTGGATGCCCTCAGCCTCGGCATACTGTTTTACCAGTTCGGCAAAACCTTTACCGTAATCGCCCTTGTCATGAAGAACCGCGAGTATCTTGATGCCAAGCTTGTCCTTGATGAACATGGTGGCGAGCTTGGCCTGGGCATCATCCGGTGCGATCGTGCGGAAGAAGTTGGGGTATTCGCCGCTCTGGGTAAGCGTGGGGGTGGTGGCGGAAGGAGAGACCGTGACGATCTTGGAATCCTTGTAGATTCCAAGGGCAGCCTTGGTCGCGCCGGAGCAGATATGACCTATGACGGCCACCACGTTGTCGCTTACCAACTTGGAGGCGGTGTTCGTCGCAACTTCCGGTTTGCACTGGTCGTCTTCGATGAAGAGTTCGATCATCCTGCCGTTGATACCGCCCTTGGCATTCACGCCCTCCACCACCAATTTAGCGGCATTGACGGAAGGCAGGCCGTATGATGCCAGATCGCCGGAATGGGCGCCCGCGACGCCGATCTTGATCGTTTCGGTTACTTTCTTCTGACAGCCGACAGTGATGAGTACAGCTGCAAGGGCCAGAACCGACAGAACCACAATGCTTCTCTTCATTCGTTCCTCCTATGTAGGAAAAGGCATACGCCTTAAGGCCTCAATAAATCAATGCCAAATTCGAATAAAATGAATTTAACACTTTCCCGATTGTTTCTCTTTATAGTAGTAACGATTTTTAGTCAAGTAGCAAAAAAGGCAAATACCCCAAAAACATATTCAACTGACCAGAAGAACCTCAATCGATTCAACTGCTATGCTGAGAGATTTTGAATTGCATTATGCGATTTGTCAATCAAAAATGTCTTGTATACAAAATATAATTACTGGTCTTGTCGGCAATAGTCATCAGGCAGATCGTGAATTTACGATTGGTATTAGGGAGGAATTTGCTACGGACCTTGATTGTACAATACGACCCGGTCCCGGCCCTGGTTCTTGGCCTGATACAGGGCGATGTCGGCGCGGGATATGAGGGCGTCCAGGGAAGCCGGCTCGTCCCCGTGGATGGATGCGCCGACGCTCACCGTCACGCGCAGGCCGGACGCCAGCCGAGTCCAGTCATGACTCCCTACGGCCTGGCGTATCCGTTCGCATAGGCCGACCAATTCCGAGGATTTGGCGGATGCTACGCAGGCGACGAATTCTTCTCCGCCGTAGCGGGCTACCGCGTCGCCCTCCCTGAACTGGCCGCGCAGGATGCCGCCGATAGCCATGAGAACCTGGTCGCCGGTCTCGTGCCCGAAGCCGTCGTTGACGGCCTTGAAATGGTCGATATCCAGCATGACCACCGCGCAGGTCTG
>SPCK01000497.1 GCA_004525355.1 Spirochaetales bacterium | reverse complement strand
TGAGCAGCGAGGAATGATCTACGGTATCTGATTTCTTTGACTGGCCGCGATGCTTCGAACGATGACGCCGCCGCGGCAGTCTTCGTTTCTGTGGCTCAGGAGCCACTCATACAGGATCGGGTTGGCCCACACATTCCCCTCGGCGTGGATGCCGATTTTGTATATCGACGAAATACGCCTGACGCCCACTATCTCTGAAGGACTAGTATCCATTATGACATTCTCGCGAAACGGCGGGCCGACTGCGTCATGGGCAAGCGACATGAAGGGCGCTCCGCCCGTGGCCTCGATGGCAGTAATGGCCGCGCGGATATGGTTATAGGAAACGGCCTTGTCGAATACATTGTAGATCGCCCAGACGGGAATCCGGGACAATGACGCCCAGTCCCTGATTATCGGCTTCTTGATCCCCAGGTCGGGTTTGGTGAACCCCGCTACGGGGATGATGGCCGCGAAATCCAGGGGATGGCTGCTTGCGTAGCCCCAGGACCCCGTCCCTCCCGTGGAATAACCCAGCAGGTAGAGGCGGGACGGATCGCAGGGAAACGCTTTTATCACGTCAATGAATATCGAGTCCAGGGTATCCGTCCTGTCGAACCATTGGCGTTCGGCATAGGGGCCGTCGCAGAGGTGCGGAAAGATGATGATGAATGATGAACGGAGAGGGTCGAATCGAGGGTCGGGATCGACGAGGGCCTTGCCCGGGCCGTGCAGCAGCGCCGTCTCCACGGACTGACCGGTCTGGCCGCTGGAGTGCAGGGACATGATGACCGGATAGCGGCGTGCCAGGTCGAAATCGACGGGCAGCCATACAATGTACCCGTCTACGGCCTCGTCCGCCATCTCGAACAGGGTAAAGGTCCCTGGCCGGGCATCTTTCAGGTCAGCGCCGGGAGCCAGGGGGAAGGCGCCAGGGCCCGAGGGGGAGGCGTTCAGCGTACCGATCGACGCAATAAGCAGGAACAGAACCGTTCGTGTCATTTGCGACTCTCCTCGAGGCCTGAAATGGGCGCCCGGCGAGGCACTATAGGTACTTTGCCGTGACGAAATCGTCCCAGCGTCCTTCCATTCGTCCATGCGATACCATCCAAAATCCAATAGGATCGGCCTGATTCTGCAACGAGTCTCGCGATCGCTTATGCGCGATGCCAAGTAGCACCATGCTAGCTGTGGTTCCCCGCCTGCCTATGTATCATAGTGAGACCTTGACCGTCATGCAGCTCATTGCCTTCATGATCTTGAAACCTTCACGCTGGTACAATTGGAGCGCCTTGGCATTGGTGGCATTTACCGAGAGATAGGTTTGCCTGAACCCGAGCTCTTTGGACATGATCATGGCCTTGCCGATCAATGCACGCGCTATGCCCCGGCGACGATGCGCGGTGTCGATGGACACGGTGCCAATGAAGCTGGAGTATTCTTCCTCGTCCCGTTCCAGGAGCAAGGTACCGCAATCCGTTCCGTCGGGGGCGCAGACTATAATGAGTCCGCCGGGGATGTTTTCTGGTGATTCCATGATATCCCTGAAGTCCTCGACCCTGGCGTCCCGGGATCCCAGTACTTCCTTGAAATTCCGGTTGCGTACGGTCACGAAGCGGGCCAGGGAGGTGTCGTCGCCCGGGGAGACGGCTTCCGTCGCATAGCCTTCCGGGAAGGGTGCCGGTCGCACGTCCCGGATCTCGACCTTCATCAGGTAGGAGGTGCGTTCGAAGCTGAAACCCAATTCCTCCAGGACGGCATGCAGGCCGGCAAGTACCTCGGGGTGGAAGAGATACAGCTCGTCCGCAGCGTCGGCCACGGCATCTGCAACGGCCCGGGCAAGTGGACCGTAGCTGTCCACAGAAGGCTCTCCGAGGGCATGGAGGATGGCGAAACGCGCTCGCCGTATTGCCTTGAACGACGGACCGATCATTCCAGCGGCGACACCTCGTATCGAACCGTCTTCCGACAACAATGCGAACGAAGGGAAGTCGTCTCCAAAAGCCCAGGCCGAACCGGGAATGAAGGATTCATCGTGCTCCGCGCCGTGTTCGGCGCAATA
>SPCK01000009.1 GCA_004525355.1 Spirochaetales bacterium | reverse complement strand
CTTTATTCGACGCTTCCGCTACAAGCCAACCAAGGCCGCGCAGGTGCAGAGCCGAGTCAAGCAGCTGGATAAAATAGAACCCATTATCATCCCGGAAGGCCTCAAGCGCGTACATTTCTCCTTCCCGCCGCCACCGCACGCAGGCAGGATCGCCGTAACGATCGAGGGACTGAAAAAAAACTACGGTGACGCAAAGGTGGTGGACGAGCTGTCGATGATCATAGATTCAGGATCCAAAATCGCCTTCGTCGGGCGCAACGGCGCCGGCAAATCGACGCTTATGCGCCTTCTGGGCTGCCGGGACAATGAATACGAAGGTAGCATCCGGTACGGCACCGGCATCACCGTCGGCTATTTCTCCCAGGATGTCGCCGATGAATTGAACGAGGCCCTGACCGCCGAGGCGGAGGCCGAGTCGGCCTGCCCAACCCACCTGGTGCCCAGTTTGCGCAACCTGCTCGGAGCGTTCCTGTTCAGAGGCGACGACGTGCACAAACCGGTACGGGTACTCTCTGGCGGAGAACGATCTCGTTTGGCCCTGCTCAAGATGCTGCTGCATCCGGCCAACCTGCTCATTCTGGACGAACCCACCAATCACTTGGACCTTGATTCCAAGGACGTATTGCTGGAGGCGCTCCAACGTTTCAAGGGCACGGTACTCTTCGTATCCCATGATCGCTTTTTCATAGAAGGCCTGGCGGATCAGGTTCTCGAGCTGTCATGCGGCACCTCGCCGCGCCTGTTCGCGGGCGACTATGGATACTATCTGGATAAAAAGGCCAGGGAGACCATGCCTGACGGCAAAGCCGTCCATGCATTGCCTGAAACGCTTGCCGCTTCCGAATACACGCTTCATGCCCCGCGTCCAACCTCCATAGCGGTTCCCATGGACGCGAAAACTTCACGTGAGCAAGACAAGAAACGCAAGGCTGAACGGAACAGGCTGGTCAAGCGGGAAGCGGAACTCCTCGGGCTTATCGAGTCTCTAGAAGCGCGCAAGGCCGAAGCGAACGCCGCCATGGCGCAGTCGGAAAATTATTCCGACGGTTCGCGTATGAGGGAGCTGCAAGGCGACCTTTCCGACCTGGAGGTATCAATCGCGCAAGCGAGCGCGGAATGGGAAAAAGTCGCGAGTGACCTGGAAACCTACGCAGATATAGCCTGACGTCAGGCCGTCCTTGAGTACCGAAACTTGGCTCGGCCTTCCCTGGCGATGGCCTCGTACGATACAATAGCACCATCCGGAGCATAGCAGGCAGCAAGCTCGGCCGCCTCGATTACGTGGCCTTCCATTGCCTGAAAGAGATCCTGGATACCGGGTCCATCAGGTTTCAGCATTGAATCCAACGCGTACAAGGTAAAAACGTAGCGATGTGTACCCGAAGGCGGGCAGGGACCGCCCCAACCGAACTCGAGAAAATCATTCAATCCCTGTTCGGTACCATCCTCGAGCCTGGCGTACGGCAGTTGCCCCACAAGACGCCTGGTTTCCCAGGCGGGAATATTCCAAGCCAGCCAATGAACCCAGAATTTCTGAAACGGAGCGTCTGTATCTACGCAAGTCAAGGCAAGTGACACGCTTCCACTGGGCGCAACCGTCCAGGCAAGCGCCGGAGAACTGTTACCGCCTTCGTAAGCGCAATCGTAGGGCAAGTTCGCCCCGTCGGCAAATGACGGACTTGTCAATCTCATGGCAACCTCCACACTATCACGTTGTGTGCTATTCTAGCTTACACATTATGACATCTCGTGTACTTTTGTCAAGTGATTGAATTCCTGTCCTTTCTTCCCATGGCCAAGTACGTTCCGATAACCTCGGCCAGCGCAGCGACCGTACCGAAGTTGCCGGGCTCGGCATCCAGGAACAGGGTTTCCACCGAATCAGATTGCTTGTGGTAATCGCGGGGCCGCGCAAGCGGATCCTCCGTGCTTTTCACCCTGGAAACGATGGAGAAGGCCCGTAATGTCTTCCGGTGACGTGAAGGTAGACCTGCCCAGATGCCGCTCAGATCGGTACATGCGGGTACCGGATCCTCGGAGAGCTCAAGATTCAGGCTGAAGGATGTACCCGATTCTCGCAGGCAGGTCTGTATCTGGGAGGGCGTTAGGATGGAAACGGCTCTGGAGCGCGATACTATCGGTCCCGTTGCCCACTTCCAGAACGCGCGTCCGAATTCGGGCTGGCCGCCGACCGTTGCGCCGGTAAAATTCTTCTCCCTTGAAAACAACCGCAGCGTACCGCCAGAAACCGTGTCCAGATTGATAAGTTCGACGTTTTCCGCACCGAACACATCGATGGCCGGAGTCAGTACCTCTCGCGCAAATAGCGCCGATCCACGCAAGCCGTTTTCCTCCGCCCCGGTGAATACGGTCATGACTCGTGTTCCATTCCCTTGGTTTACATTCGATCCGGCAGTTTGCCCTCCCGGGCCGACCGCAGGTGCCAGTGTGGTTTTGAGCGCCTGGAAAGCCGCGGCGACCCCGGAAAAATCGTCATTCATGCCCTGTACGAAGGGAAGCGAAGACGACTTGGCGGCGGTGAATCCTTCGATAGCCGCGAAGGAAAGGGCGCTGATCACGGCCAGCAGCAGAAATACCGAAAGCACCAGGCCGAACGTGCCGCTGTAAACGTAATCATTGAGGTTCAAGATACCCAGCACCAGAACACCGAATAAAATACCGGCCAACACGCAATAGGCTATGGTAGGAAGCGTACCGATGCCGCTCTTGAGGGCGGCGAGGAGCCAACGCGGCGTTTTATCGGATGGCAGCTGCCGCGCGGAGTCGTAATGCGCCATGACAATCACCAGTCGACTGGTTCCTGCGCTTTGGGCATCCGTGAAACGAAGGCGCCACCGTTCCTGCTCGGCAAGCCTGATCTTGACCGGATCCTGCTCCAGCGGAGGCATATCGGTTGCGATGACATTGAAGGAGTCGGCGTTGGGTACGAAAAACGAGGCGATATTCCAGCTCTTATAGTCTGCGAACAGCCGTGATCCCAACAGGAGCATTATCCACAGGAACGCGGCGGTCGCATACGGTATCGGGACGGTACCCATCCAGCCCAGGCGGGTGGCCAAAGCGCCCGGACCTCGCAGAAATGTCGATGCGAGCCCCGCGCACCAGATGATCGCCAGGCCGAAAACGAGCAGGATACCGTGTATCGCCACTCCCCACGTACCGCTGGAAAGGTCCACTGCGAATGGCTCGAGATCTACATGGGCTCCGGTCTCGCTGGCAAGTTTCCTGGCCAGAATACGCGCCGACCGCGGTTCATAAGGTGTTCCCGAACCTCGATGCGGCATCTCCGCGAACGCGTCGAAAAAGTCCGCGAGCTCGCGTGAACCGGGCGCGACGACCGCGGAATGGGTAGATCCGTTGATGTTGGCCTTCACGAATTCCTCCTTCCCCGGGGTGCGGCCGCAAGCTCTAGGCGCTCGACGTTCCAGCAGATCCGGGCATGCATCGTCCTTCAATAATTTGGCTGAGTGCTGAAAAAGCATCCGCCTGTGTAGGTACCCGGCTAATCACGGGTTCCACTCCCGGAATCCATATCGTCGATGAGCCTTGCCTGCCTGGCAAGGCCGAGTACCTTCGCAATGGCGATCAGCAGGATGACCACGGCACCGAGGGCCAGGAAGCTCGCCGTAAACAGGAACAGATCATAGAGTCCATGAATCAGCACCGCGGTCATGAAGCCTTTGCGATACATGGCAGCGGCACGGGCCGGATGGGACTCTCGCTTGGCAAGTCCCATCCAGTATCCCATGATGCCGGTGGCGGCGGCATGCATGGGCACGGCGGTAAACGCCCTCAAGAGAAGCGCGCCGCGATCTGCCAGTCCATATAGGATATTCTCGGCGAACGCAAACCCCAGGCTCACGCATACAGCGTACAGGATGCCATCCATGACCTCGTCGAAATGCCTGTTTGTTACCAGGTATCGCTTGAGGAAGAAATACTTGACGCCTTCCTCGACCAAAGCTGCGGTAATGAAAGCCGTCCAGACTATTGAAAAAGGGAAAGGCAGTACGGCCGTGGGAAGGTCGACCACAAACTCCAGGAGAATCGCCGGCACAGCCGCCAAGAAACCAAACAGTACGCTCCGGCCGATGAGTCCTACAGGTTCGGGCCGCGCTCGGTCCAGACGATAGAACCAGGCGATAATGACGATGATCGGCAAGGCAGATCCCGCCACAAGGGTCATGATTTCGGACATGGCACGAGTATAGTGCGTATTCCCTCATTTTTCCCGTACTTGCGGCCAGGAATGCCCAGGTGATCTGGCCGGCCTTCCCGAACTGCTTGCGCCTCGCCCTTCCCTCGTATTACTGTAATGAAGAAAAAACACGCCGTTTCAGCCAGCGCCGATCCGGCAATACTACATGGATCGAGGAGCCTGCCATGGACCAGAATGCCCTGAACGAGATAGCCATGTCCGTTCGTTGCCTGTCGATGGACGCAATCCAGAGAGCCAATTCGGGTCACCCTGGACTACCCTTGGGCTGTGCCGAGCTGGGAGCCTTGCTGTACGGTGAATTCATGCGGCACGATCCGTCCGCGCCCGCTTGGCTGGACCGCGATCGTTTCGTGCTTTCCGCGGGACACGGATCGATGTTCCTGTATTCGCTCCTGCACATGGCAGGATATGGAATCTCCGTTGACGATATCATGAGCTTCAGACAGATAGGCTCCAAATGCGCCGGCCATCCCGAGTACGGCCTGGCGCCCGGCATTGAGACGACGACCGGTCCGTTGGGCCAAGGCGTGGCCAACGCCGTCGGCATGGCCATTGCCGAAACCATGCTTGCGGCGCGATTCAATACTCCCGGGCATACGATAATCGACCACTACACGTGGGCGCTCGCCGGCGATGGCTGCATGCAGGAAGGCGTAACTTCCGAGGCAGTATCCCTGGCCGGTCACTTGGGCCTGGGCAAGCTCATCGTGTTTTACGACGACAATCGAATCACCATTGACGGCGCGACGAACCTTTCCTTCAGCGAGGATGTCGGCGCCCGTTTCGCCGCCGCCGGATGGCAGGTACAGCGAGGCGACATGTACGACGCCGACGGCATCCGTGCCATGGTAGCCCACGCCAAGGCCGATTCCGCGAAACCCAGCCTGGTCATTCTCCAAAGTGTCATCGGCAAGGGAGCCCCGACCATGCAAGGTTCCCATAAGGTTCATGGCGCCCCGCTGGGGACTGAGGAGATCGCCCGAGCCAAGGAAGCCATGGGAATCCCTGCCGATGCCCAGTTCTGGGTGTCGCCGAAAGCGATCGAGTTCTTCAAGGCCCGCCGCATTGAACTCGCCGCCGAGCATGCCGAATGGGAACGGACGTTTTCCGCCTGGAAGGATGCGCATCCCGCCCTGGCTATCGAGCTTGACGCCGCGATCGCAGGCAAATCATCCCGGGCGGTAGAATGGCCCTCGTACAAGTCCCAGGATACACTGGCGACACGCGCAGCCTCGGGCAAGGCGCTGGCAGCGGTCGCGAATGCCTGGCCGCAACTGGTGGGAGGTTCCGCCGACCTGACCGGACCCAACTTGACCCAGCTACCCGGTCCAGCCTATTCCCGCTCAAACCGCTCCGGGCGTATGATGCATTACGGCATCCGTGAGCACGCCATGGCGGCGATCTCCAATGGTATCGCCCTGCACGGAGGCCTTAAACCATTCTGTGCCACGTTCCTCGTGTTCGCCGATTACCTTCGGCCTGCCCTTCGCCTGTCGGCCCTCATGGGACTGCCCGTCATCTATGTCCTGACCCATGATTCAATATTCGTGGGCGAAGACGGACCCACCCATCAGCCCGTGGAGCATCTCGCCGTGCTGCGGGCCATCCCCAATGTCGTCGTCCTTCGACCCGCGGACGCCGAAGAGACGAACGAGGCCTGGTCCTGGGCCATGAAACGGCGGGACGGTCCTACCGTAATTGCGCTTTCCAGGCAGAATCTTCCCGTATTGTCCAAAGCAGACCCGGATTGGCGGGAAACAATCCGGACCGGAGCCTACGTCGTACGCAACAGCCGGGACGAGCCTGACGTAGTCGTGCTTGCCAGCGGGTCCGAGGTCGAGCTTGCCCTGCACGCGGCCGACCTGGTGCCGGGCAAAAGCGTTCGGGTAGTATCCGTGCTTTCTCGCGAGACCTTCCTGGGGCAACCCGAGCCCATACGCCGCGCCATGATACCAAACGGCTGCCGAGTCGTGGCTTGTGAAGCCGGACGTTCTCTCGGCTGGGAACGGATAGCCGACGTGTTCCTTGGAATCGAGCGATTTGGCGAGTCCGGTCCGGGAGCTCAGGTGGCGGCCCACCTCGGGCTTACAGTCGAAGCCTTGGCGGGACTCATCGCAGGCGGTTCGTTCTGAGCGATTCGGGAAGCCAACCTAGCCTCGATAGCCTTTGACGAGTTGTTCGTCGCTCATCGCAGGAAAGGCTGAATGCTCATGGCGCGGGATAACACTGGAGGGCAAAGGAACGGCGGCCGATACGGCCGCCGCGTTTGATTTCAGAAAGACTGCGTCCTTACCACCAGCCGAAGGCGGTGCCGCAGCGGGTAAGGTACCATACGGTAATGATGCCGACTACCACGGCGTAGGTGAAAAACCAGACGCCCATGGCCTCGCCGCCCTTATTGGCCATCACGCCGTTGAAGAGCGAGCCGACAAGGCACACAAAAAAGCCCAGAAGCGCAAGAATACCGTAGAGGGTATTAGGCTGACCCAGCGCGTCGACCGAAAAGACAAAGGCGAAAACAAAAATAAAAACAAAAAGCGAAAAATTCACTAATCCGTTTCTCGTATCCATACTGGTGGCTCCTTTTCCGTTTCGGAATTTTCCTTCTGAAGTATAGTTCGTACCTTTTGATTTGTCCAGAAACGGATTATAGTATTGAAAGGATGGATGCGCCGCATGGCTGACGCGGCGTTTCCAAAGGAGGCGTCAGTGAAAACGGCGTGCGTTCTTCTGGCCAATGGTTGCGAAGAGATCGAGGCGATTACCCCGATCGATTATCTGCGCAGGGCGGGCGTCAAAGTAACCAGCGCCGGTATCGGCGGGCGGGATATCCTCGGTGGAAGAGGCATACCGCTCGGCGCCGACGCGGTCCTGGACGACATTGACGACGAGGATTTCGATTGCGTCATTGTACCCGGCGGGGGCAAGGGATCCGATGCCATAGCCGCGGACGAGATGGCACGAGCATTCATCAAACGGCACGCGGCACGCGGATCAGTCATCGCATCCATCTGCGCGGCTCCGGCAGTTGTCCTCGGCAAGGCCTGCGGGCTTCTCGCCGGCAAGCGATTTACCTGCTTTCCCGGACTCGAGACCCAGGTGCCGGAAGGTATATTCAGCTCAGGCAGGGTCGTCGTAGACGGCAACCTCGTTACATCGCGCGCGGCGGGTTGCGCAGGAGAATTCGCCGTGGCCGTAGCTCGAATCCTGGTCGGGGACGATGCGGCACGAAAGCTGGCGGAAACGGTACTTCTGGCGTAGCGAATCGAGAGACTCATTGCCTGGTTTTCAGCCGGGGAATTGATCGACCGCTACGATCTTGGGCCGCCTCCCCAGGCGGCCGCGCCTGGATGCGAGGACCGCTGCTACCAAGCCCATGGCAATCCCGAGTATCCCAAGCAGGGCGGACAAACCTTCTCCGCGCCCGGCCGAAAGTACTGTTCCTCCCGCGTATCCGGCAAAGAACAATGACAACGGCAGGATGATGAGCCAAGCCAGCGCCGCAGCCTGTATGCCGCTTGGCAGCTCGATCGATACCTGATCTCCCACCTTTACGCCGATATTTTCTGGCAGATCCGCTTGTATCGTCGCGCCTACCATGGCGCAATCGCCATGCGAATTGCAATTCGCACAACCTTCTCCCATCGTTATGCCTACAGTCGCGACACTATCTTCAAGCTTGGTCACTATTCCCCGTTCGGTCATGGAACTCCTCCTTGCACGCTACTCGAAAGGCCTCGATTGAACGCGCCTTGCCATCATCTCCGATTTCTATCGAGCAACCCTGAACCTCGGGCAACGCGGTCGCATCCTTGGCCCACACGGGGATGCCACTCATGAACTCGCGAATCTTCATCTGTGCGTCCATGCCGCAGACCGAAAGGGTACTACCCGTCATGCCGGCATCGGTAATGAACGCCGTTCCCGAAGCACTGACCCGGGCATCCGAGGTAAGGCTGCGGGCATAGGACCCTATCAAGGCCGATACCCTGCCGTCCGTATGACGGAACATAGCGTTCTTCTCGGCTGTAGTAGCGGCCCTGAACTCGAAAACAACGGGAACATTCGTGCCGACGGTCTCCAGCAGCGAGTCCAGCGCGTGAAAGGGGTTGCCCAGGTGAATCCTCCCGAACCCAGCCTGGCCAAGCAACTGGATCACGGCGACATCGCCCACGCGCGAATGGTATATCCTGTGCCCGCGACCGGGAACGCCCGGTGGGTGGTTTGATGGCCTGAGCAGCCATGGCGAGACCGGGAAGGCCTCTACGATATCCTTCTTGAAGAAGGCCGACTCGCCCGTCGTAATCACGTCGATGCCCAATTTTCGCAGGTATATGGAGTGGGTCTTGCCGATACCGGAACCGCCCGTGGCCCCGGCGGCGTTGGCAATGATGAAATCGGGATTGAATCTATCCCTGAGGCTGGGTAATGTTTTCTTTACGGCAAAGACGCCAACCCGGCCAACGATTTCGCCGATGTACAAAATTCGAACGCTCACAAGTTCAAGGTATCCTAAACGTCGACGATCATCAAGCCAATCACCCGTCTATCGGGACGGGGAGCACTTCACTGGTTATCATAACGCTCCACGACGTCATCGACGTATTCCACGGTCACTCCCGCGCGCTTGAACATATCCTCGCTCTCGGCTCCGTCATGGTATTTCTTCTGGCATATCACCCTGACCACACCGCAATTGATTATCATCATCGCGCATGTCCGGCACGGCGTCATGCGGCAATAAAGCGTCGCTCCCTCGATCGCGGTACCTCGGCGCGCTGCCTGGCAGATCGCGTTCTGCTCGGCGTGAACGGTGCGCACGCAATGCTTGGTGGCGCTACCGTCCTCATGCACCATCTGTTTGAGCTGATGCCCGACCTCGTCGCAATGAGGAAGGCCTGCCGGAGCACCAACGTAACCGGTCGCCAATACCTGATGGTCCCTCGCTATGACGCAGCCGGACCGTCCCCGGTCGCAGGTGGCGCGCTTTGCGATGGCGTCGCACACTTCCATGAAATACTCGTCCCAACTAGGTCGCCTGTACTCATCCATACCCATCACGCGCCTCCAGACAATTCACAGTATAACGAGATAGAAGCCGACACGCCATGAGGAGGCGGCTCCGTGGAATCCGAACGATCTTGTTCGCTTGCGCCAATCCATGATAGCCTGCATTCCCGCGCCCTCTGTTACGGGCGCGTCGCGAAAAGCATTGGAAACCGCATCGGTTATCCGTGACTTAAAAGAAACCCTGTTTTCCGGAGGGACCAATGAAATCCGCATTGAAGGCCGGCGCGTTCCTTGTAACCGCGCTCTCTGTACTGACCATTTCCTGCTCCGGCCAGCCCAAGCTGCCCGACGGCCTGTATGCCCGCATAGAAACCGTAAGGGGAACCGTAATCGCCCATCTCGATTTCGACAAGGCGCGTCTGACGGTGGCCAATTTCGTGGGATTGGCGGAAGGGACCCTTGATGCGACAGCCGGAAGACATTTCTACGACGGACTTACTTTTCACCGCGTGGAAAAGGGCTTCGTCATCCAGGGCGGCGATCCCATGGGAGACGGCACGGGCGATGCGGGCTACATTTTTCCCAACGAGATACACCCCGACCTCCGCCATGACGCACCGGGAGTACTTGGTATGGCCAGCTACGCACCGGATACGAACGGCAGCCAATTTTACATCACGCTGGATACCATTCCCTACCTGGATGGTCGATATACGGTATTCGGCAGAGTTGTCCAAGGCATGGATATCGTCACCGAAATACAGAAAGGCGATTTCATAAAGAGCATACGTATCTTACGTATAGGCGACGAAGCCAAGGCCTTCCGCTCCGACCAGGCTGCCTGGAACGCGCTGTACGCCCCGGCCATGGAAGCGATCAAGAACAGGAAGATCGCGGAGCGGGCAGCTCTGATCAGACAGATTACCGACAGGTGGCCGGATCTCGAGGCTCGCCCCGACGGCATGCTGCAAAAAATCCTCAAAGATGGCTCTGGGCCGACAATTCGCCGTTTCTGGCTGGTCAACGTGGCATACAAAGGCATGCTCCCGAATGGCCAGGTCTTCGACGAATCCTCCCTGCACGGTGGATCCATCGAATTCGAGGTCGGTTCCAACCAGGTTATCCCAGGATGGGACATCATCGTCTCCGAAATGAAGAAGGGCGAAAAGCGGCTGGTGGCAATACCTCCAGAGTATGCCTATGGCTCCAAAGGAGCCGCAGGCGGCCTCATCCCTCCGGACTCATATCTTATTTTCGAGATCGAGATCACGGGCTATACCGAATAGCCTGGATCCCCGGGGATAGAAAAAAAGAAAGCCGTCGCAGATTGCGGCGGCATTCTTTTTCCCCGATGTCAAAAGAACTATTACTGCTCATCCTCTTCCAACAGTATCCAGTGGCCTTCTTGCATCGAGAACCGTTCTGCCTTGACCTCCAGATAGCGGCCGTCCTCCCCGGAAAGCTTAAGGCGGCCGGCCGGCACGTTGACTTCCATGACGCGAAGGATAGTCCCGTCATAATGGATTCTGGTACCCTCGTTCGGCATGCCGCGTCTCGCTTCGCGATAAAACCCGAATTCATAGGCCAGGCAGCAGAGTAGCCTTCCGCAAGGACCGGAAATCTTGAGGGAATTCAGGGACAGGTTCTGATCCTTGGCCATCTTGATTGAAACAGGTACCAGCTTGTCCGTCACGCCATGGCAGCACAGCACTCGGCCGCAAACACCACACCCGCCTACAACCCGAGCCTCGTCCCGAACGCCGATCTGCCTGAGCTCGATACGCATCTTGAAGATGGCCACCAGATCCTTGACCAGGTCGCGGAAGTCCACGCGTGAATCGGCCGTGAAAAAGAACAGCACTTTTGAGTCATCAAGCAAGTAATGGGCAAACACCAGCTTCATGGGCAAACCGTGCGATCGTATTTTTTCATGGCACAGCTGGAAAGCCTTCCGCTCCTTCTCTTCATCGACAATCCGGCGCTCCAGATCTGCCTGGACGGCCATTCGTTCGATCTTGAGGATATCCTCAGCCCGAACGAATCCGGGACTACCCACTGCTCCCAAGACAATGCAGAGATCCTTGCCGTAGCGCGTCTGAGCGATTACTCGGGTTCCCGCCTCCAAGGGAGCGTCAAACGATGCGTAGTACGTCTCGTTATATGGCTCTACCTTCAGGCGGTACAGGACCTCGGGAAGGTCATTGCCGGCGGATTCATCGTCCCCGACATCGAGCTGATCATCCTCAAGGTGCTGCAATTCTTCATCGGACATGTCCGTATATGCGTTGTCATCCATTATTGGTTCTCCTCAAGATCCGGGTCCTCAGCGGAGCAGGTCCACCAGAAGGCCGTGTATCTCATCGAGGCGTCTGAGTATATCCAACCGATCTTTCTGCGAGGAAAGTACATCGGCGGCCAGGCGCTCGAGCTTCTCGTCTATTACCGCGATACTGGTAAACTTCTTGCGCTTGAGGACATTTCTTCCGGACACGCGCTCCTCGACCACGTATGCCCGTTCTACAACGTAATGGATGAAGTTCCGGACGGCCCTCTTGTAC
Source organism: Spirochaetales bacterium (assembly GCA_004525355.1). Classification (GTDB taxonomy): domain Bacteria; phylum Spirochaetota; class Spirochaetia; order Treponematales; family UBA12059; genus UBA5200. The sequence goes on along the minus strand of SPCK01000009.1, from coordinate 4,963 downwards.
GCCTTTATGTTCTCCATATTGGCATCGTGCTTGAGGTCGTCGCCCGAACTGTGCACCGCATCGAGCAACTCCGCTACCTCGGCTTCGACGAAGGGTTCTCCTTCGGCGGCCGGGGTACTGTCGGCCCGTTCGGCCTGCTTCAGGAGCGAGCTGAAAAAACCGGCCTTTGCCGTTTCCTTCTTCTTCTCGGGCTTCCGTCCGGACAGGCCGGGTACCAGCCCCGTCACGAGGGGATCGGGTCCGTCTATTTTCGCCACGACGACGTCGCCTTTCCGGAATTATCCGGATAGGAGGATTCCCGCTTGGACTTTCGCTCAAATCCGATCGGCAGCAATCCGCTCTCATGCCGCTTCATGAAGGCCAGCATCGCTTCCTCGGCACCTTCAACGGTGCCCGATACTTCGATATCGCCATGAATGACCACGTCGGTTTTCGCGTCCAACCTAGGGGCGAATACGTTGCCTATTATGACACCGCCGTCAAGGATCGACAGCCTCTCGGTCACGCACACGTCACCTTCGATGACGCCGCCTATGACTGCGGACCTGGCGGTGAGAGAAGCCTGACACCGGGCGGACGAGCTGATAACGACTTTTCCGGTCGTTCTAAGCGATCCGCGAAGCTCTCCGTCGATCCGGACGAAACCGTCTGCTACGAGGTCTCCCCTGAACGAGCTGTCCGGACCGAGGAGAGTGTTTACAAGCAAGTCTTTTGGAGCGGCCATTTACTGGATACTACCCGGGTCCGGCTGGCGCGTCAACGCTACGGCGACAGGGTCAGTATCGAGGCTCTCGAGCGATTCTTGATGTACTGGAGCGGATCGATGGTCTCGGTGCCGAGATGGATCTCGTAATGCAGGTGCGGTCCCGTGGATAGGCCGGTATTGCCGATATATCCTATCGTTTGCCCCTGACGTACCATCTGGCCTTTTTGAACCTTGGCAGCCTTCATGTGGGCGTAACGGGTCAAAAAGCCATACTTGTGCTCCAAAATCACGTAATTGCCGAGGCCGATGTCATACGCTACCGTGACGACCTTACCGTCTGCGGTGGCCAGAATGGGGTCGCCCGAGCGGAACGTGGAGATATCGATACCTTTATGCATATACCACGAACCGTAGATTGGGTTCTCGTTCTGGCCGTAATACATGGAGATATGACCGATGCCGCCCTTGATGGGCCACAGGTTGGGAATCTCGGTAAGCGTTGCGCCCTGGGCAGCGATGATGTCGCCCAATTCCTGGATAGGATTGACGCTGCGTTCGAGGTAGTTCGTTACCTGTTCGATCTCGGCGGCTTCGCGCAAACTACCTGAACCAATATCCGACAGCTCGAAGAATGAGGCTAGGTCGCCGTCGCGGCTCGCATCGCTGTTCGAGGCTGGCTTCGCGCCGATCTTGGCTAACGTTGCATCGAGGGCTATCTGGAAGGATCGGGCCGCGCTGACCAGTCGGCTGGTGTTATCGCGCATCGCGTCCAGCTGGGATTGCGTCTCCTGCAGGGTATCCGACTTGCCGACCAGCTTTCCCATGGCATCCGAATAATCCACTGCCGCGAAACCCAGGGCGCCGATACCGCCGGCCAATACGAGGACCACGAGGGCAAGCCCGAAGAAACTTATCTGTAGATTGAAAATGCGTCGCTCGGTATGGGGAACGAACATAATGGTAAGCTTCTGGCTACCGGCGTGAACCAGACGCGCAAGAAAGCGGCCTATGACTGAAAACACGTTACTGAACGCGCATGCAATACGCTTTGCGAACGATTTTTCAATTTCCTTGTATCGTCGTAGCGTAGACAAGCCTGCCTCCAACCCGCTTGGCGGGCTGCCCATGCAGAAATGGACGGATGAGCCCTATAAGGATAATCAAAAAACTATACCATATTGATTATCGACCTGTCAAACGCTGATATTGCACTGTCTTTGCAGCAATTGAGTCAATTTTTAAAGTCGGATACCTTTAAAATTAGCTTTGCTTGTGCTCGCGATGCTTGACATATAAAGGAACCCCTATGCAAATGACGCGCTGCTATGGCGGCTCATCCAAAAATGCTGTGGCACTACTAAAACCTTATTTTTGAAATAATCAGCATCCTACAGTATAGTTTAACGAATATGAAGACGAAACAAGAGCAAAAAATATCCGTCACCGAGGCATCTCGAATACAACTCTGCAACGATGGGGTTCTGACCCTGACTTTCATCGGCGCGGGGAGTGCCTTTACCAAAAAATTCTACCAGAACAACCTTCTCGTGGTAAAAGGAAATGACCATGTATTGATCGACTGCGGAACCCGAACACCCGAAGCGCTGTCCGCGCTCGGCCTGTCCGTGACCGATGTGCATAATTACCTGATCACGCACTCGCACGCGGATCATGTCGGCGGCCTTGAAGAAGTCATGCTACTCAATCGCTACGCAGCACACAGAAAAACCACCATGATCGCGCCGGAGCTGTACCGCAGGTTCCTCTGGAACAAATCCCTCGCCGGAGGAGCGGCATATAACGAGCGAGTGAATGGCAGACTCCTGCGCTTCGAGGATTTTTGGGACGTTATCGAACCGGTCCCCGTCCCCGGCGCCGATCGCCAACTATGCCTGGCCAGCCTCGGATCGATCAAGCTGGCGATGTTCAGGACCAAGCACATCCCAGACTCGGCGCCATCATGGCGTTCGTCAGCCCTGACCTATGGCGTTGTCATAGACGAGAGGATAGTCTTTACCAGCGACACGCGCTACGACCCGAACCTGCTCGAATTCCTCCTGGATCGCTACCCCGTCGAAGCGATCTTCCACGACTGCCAACTGTTTACCGGCGGCGTGCACGCGTCTCTCGACGAGCTCTCCGCGCTGCCCGCCGATATCAAGTCCAAGATGCGGCTTATGCATTACGGCGATTCCGCCGACTCGCAGGGCGACAAAGCACGAACGCTCGGCTTTCGCGGATTCGTGGAGCAATGGCAACCATACGCCTTTCCGCTTTAACACGGGCTGTTATGGCCACGGCGGTCATGATGATGGCCTGCGCCAGCGGTCCGACCCTGGTTCCTGAAGCCACCATAGACGCCTTGGGTCTGCACTCTTTACCAGTCGAGTTGTGCGTGTACGAGGGAGCTGTCATCAGAGCCTTCATACTGGGCGACCCCGAGGCTCCCCGCCGCTATATTTTCATCCACGGGTGGGCGGGAAGCGGGGCGGAATTTCTGCAGCTCGCAGAAGCCCTGACCCTGGAAGATCAGGGAGCAGCCATCTGGTGCATCGATCTGCCCGGTTCCGGCTCGTCCGACAAACCCGCAGGAGCCGCCTACGACCTGCCATTTTTCCGCGGCGCGATCCGTTCAGTAGTGGAAACCGTCTCACGATCATCCAAATCAAGCATGCCCGGCGCGGACCCTCCAGAAATAATACTGGCTGGCCACAGCCTGGGTGGGCATTTTGTCATTGATTACATGGTCCATGACGGAACCCTCGTCGATCGATTGGTATTGCTCGCACCGGCCGGCTGGCCCGGCGAATCGGGCATCCCCGGCGTATGGGCATCCGGATCGGGCGCGATAACGGATATCGCCTTGGCCTTCATTACCGAGGATACGTACATCGCGGGAGTCCAGAACCGCGTGCTGTTCGACCCGGCCAAATTCCCCGAGGCGTCCGCGCGCTATGCAGGGATATATCTGGCAACCCCCGATGGCAAGGCCGCCCTCAAGGCAGTGACCCTGAACGCGCTCGAGCACGACACGATAGAGGGATCGCTGAACGCAATCACTGTTCCCGTATTCCTCGCATGGGGTCGGAACGATCGCATCCTGCCATACCGCTACGCCCAGCTATTCCTCGCCGCCCTGCCTCCCGGTACCGTTTTCATGGAATTTGACCGATGCGGCCATACACCCCACGTTGAATACCCGCAGGAGTTGGCGGCGGCTATCGCAAAAAACGGGATTGTCCGCTGACAACCCTTGCCTAACCCTGCCGGGTTTGGGTATTTTTATCCTGCTCGAGGCTGTTCAGGATGCGGGCTTTTTTAACATCAGCCGATTATTTTATTCATTACCCATCAGGAGACAAGCATGTCCACGCACCAGTTTCAAGCGGAGGTAACCCAACTCCTCCAGCTCATCATCCACTCGCTCTATTCGCACCGTGAAATATTTCTTCGTGAACTCGTATCAAACTCATCGGATGCCATCGACAGACTGCGATACCTCGCCGCGTCGGACGACGCATACAAGGCGATCGCCTTCGATCCGCTCATCCACATTCGCTTCGACCAGGCGGCAGGCACGCTGTCGCTGGAAGACAACGGCATCGGCATGAACGAGTCCGAACTCGTCGAGAACCTTGGAACCATCGCCAGGTCTGGCACGCGCCGCTTTCTCGAGGCCATGACGGAAGACAGCCGCAAGGGCTCCAACCTTATCGGACGCTTTGGCGTCGGTTTCTACGCCAGCTACATGGTCGCCGATTCGGTTAGCGTCCTGACGCGCAAGGCCGGCGAGGACTCAGGCTGGCTATGGACCAGCGACGGCAAAGGCAGCTACTCCATCGAACCAGGGAGCAGGGACGGCCACGGCACCACGGTTACCCTGGCGATGAACGACGACGGACGCGAATTCCTGTCCCGATGGCGCCTGGAAGAACTGGTAAAGAAGTATTCCAACCACGTGGCCTTTCCCATCCGTCTCGCATACGAAGAGGACGAGTACGACGACAAGGGAAAGAAGACCGGCAAGAAGTCGGCCAAGGACGAGCAGGTCAACAGCGCCCAAGCCCTGTGGAGCCGCCCCAAGTCCGAGCTCAAGAACGAGGATTATATCGAGTTCTTCAAGAACATCACCGATTCAGAGGACGAACCCCTCCTGTGGATGCATACGAAGGCGGAAGGCACCATCGAATACACCACGCTCTTCTACGTCCCATCCAGGGCCCCTTTCGACCTGTACTACGCCGACTACAAACCGGG
>SPCK01000301.1 GCA_004525355.1 Spirochaetales bacterium | reverse complement strand
GTCCGCTCCTGGCTCGAGCGATCATTGAAATGGGCGCCATGGATGGTGGAGCCGCGACAGTCCTCTCGGAGGCTGCTCTCGACCCGGACCTGATCGGCCATGCCGGGTTCCGTTTTTTGATCGCTGCCTGCGCCATTGCCGCCGTAAAACCACGTTGACGGCCGTCAGCTCTTTCCGACGGACGAACGGACAGACTCCGGAACGATCCATACATGATCCAGTCCTATTCCCAGAAAGGTAGGAGGTACTTTGGCCAGAACAATAGGATTCATCGGTGCCGGCAAGATAGTCGACATCCTGCTCACCGCGCTTGCACCCGTCCTGAAGGACGACACACTTCTTGTCTGGAACCGCACGCCGGCCAGGGCCGCATCGCTGGCGGAACTCCACCCGATCCGCGTTGCTCCATCCATCGTCGAGCTTGCGAATCAATCGGATTGGCTCTTCGTGGCGGTAAAGCCGCATGCCATGGCCTCGGTGCTGTCGGAGGCCTGTCTTCACATCGATGAAAACACCCTTGTCATATCCATGGCCGCAGGCGTTACCCTCGATTCGCTCCGCAGCCACTTCGCTGCTCCCCCGAGGCTGGCCCGCATCATGCCCAACCTGCCCCTGAGCGTGGGAATGGGTATGACGGCTGTTTGCGTCTACCCGACGGTTCCAGAGGAAGAAACCCGGGACCTCCTTGCGCTGTTCTCGGCTGTGGGAAAGGCGCGTCTGGTCGAGGAGAGGCTGTTCGATACCGTCACCGCGCTTTCTGGATCGGGGCCGGCCTTTGCCTTCCTGTTCATCGAGTCGATGGCCGATGGGGCCGTCCTCAACGGCATGGATAGGGCCACCGCCTATGAATTCGCAGCTCAGACCGTCATGGGCGCCGCCCGCATCATCCTCGAGGCGGGCAAGCATCCGGGCGAACTCAAGGACATCGTCGCATCGCCTGCAGGCACGACCATGGCGGGTATACTCAGCCTCGAACGCAAGGCATTTCGCGCCATCGTCATGGACGCTATTGACGCGGCAGCCCGGAGGAGCAGGGAGCTGAACGCTTGACGGATCAGGCTATGCCTGGAAACACATACTACCCCGGATATCAGTTCATTCCTTTATTATTCGTTGGATTTACGGTATACTGTCTTGGATTCGGGCCGGTTTTGACGCCAGTTCAGGTTTATGGTAGCTGTCCCGAAACTTCCTTAAGTTATGGGGCAACCCCAATTGCATAACGGGAGACGTCCACATGTTCGACCCAGGAAATATCGTAACCATTGTTATCGCCATCATCATACTCGTAACGTACCGCATCCTGGATCGGGACAACCGCTCCCTGGAAAAGGTGAAGAGGTATGCCGACAAGCTGACCGAGGACATGGCCTCCTACGCCGACCGCCGCGCTGATGACCTGAAAACGTATGCGGTAGAGTTGGACGTACACCAGAAAGCCGCCAAGGAAGTCCTGCGACGCGTTCAGCTTGCCGAGGATGCTCTCGGTTCGCGGGCAGAGGCCATCGGGACCATGGCATCGCGCATAGCCGAATACGACAAGGCGCTCGTCGAACTCAAGGACATGAGCGGCAGGGTCGACGAGAACCTACGGATCATCCATGACGAGAGCGCCTTCGTCGACGGGGTCGCTCGTACCCTCCGGTCAAGCAAGGACGAGGTCGAGCGCATCAAGGCCTCCATTCCGGGCATTCGCGAAGGCATGGACGCCGACGCGCAGGCCGTCATGGACGAACTCAAGTCGTCTTTTGTGCAGGAAGTCCGCTCGGCGCTGGATGACGCCCAGAACGCGGTCGAAGCTCTCAGGCTAAAAGCAGAAGACAGCGCCGGAACCGTCGGAACCATGCATGCCGCCGCGGCAGACGCCGCCGAGGAACGGTATCGCACGATCGAGACCCGACTGGCCGATGCCTTCAAAAAGGCCCGGGAAGAAGGCGAGAAGCTCGAGGAATCCAGCTTCAGGAAACTTCAAGACCATATTGAACTACGCGGCGCCAAGCTGTCGGAAGCCATTGAAACCAAATTCACGTTGCTGCGGGATCAGGCTCGAGAGAAAGTGGCCGAGACACAAGGCATGATCAAATCCTTCAAGTCCGATTGGCGAACCGAGTCGGACCAAGTGCTTGCGCAGGCCAAGGAAATCGCCACATCCGCCGCGGAAGCGATGGCTGCGCGAGTAGCCGAGGCAGAAACCCTGGTCGTCAAGGCAGAGACCCTATACGAAGATCGTTTCACCAAGATCGAATCCAAGGCCACGGAAACCGCCCGCGCCTATCAAGTCAAGGTCAAGGAAGCCCTCAAGGCTTACCAGGAAGATATCGGCTCCAGGCAGATGGAACTCAAGGCGGCCGTCAAGGAAACGCTCGTGGATACCAAGCTCGAAGCCGAGCGGGCCTCCGCGGAATTGTCGGAAGCGTTGGCTGTTTTCAAATCCCATGCTGACGATGCCCTGGGTTCGCAATCCGAACGACTGGCTGCCATGGCAGGGAGCCTGGCCTTGGCAGAAAAACAGTCCGCAGAGGCGACAAGCGCCCTGAACGAGAAGTTCACCAACCGCAGTGCCGACCTGGAACGCCATGTCATGGACGATTTCAAGATCAGAAGCGACGAACTGCGCGGTCTTGTTGAAAATGGGCTGGAGCGGCTGGAGGGCATGCGCCTCGATACCGATCGCCTGGAAAAGGCCCTCAGGGATTCCATGGCTGGCGTCGAACGCCGGGTCGGGGAAGACTTCGCGCTCTTCGGCAAGGACCTAGCCACCCGGCAGAAGGCCTTCGAGACAGAATTCATGGGAGAATCCACCCGGGTCAAGGCTAGCGTACTGGATCTGGAAAGCGACTTGAACGCACTGAAATCCCGCGCATACGCGAATGTATCGGAGAAACTCAAGGTATTCGAGGACGAATTCTTCGCGGATCTGCGCAAGCGCCGCGAGGATGCTGATGAAAAGTTCGCCGTTTGGCGCACCGAGATGGATGAGCGCCTGGCTGCGTCCCAGCGAGACGCCTCGGCCGCCCAGGCTGGGCTGTACAAGGAATGGACGGACGCATCCCGGGAAACTCTCGCGATGACCCAATCCCGTATCCAGGAGCAAGCCGCCAAGCTGGCTGAACAGGTACAAGCCCATCGACAGGCCATATCCGGACGCATGGGCGAGGCTGATGATGCGCTTGCCTCGCTCAAGGCAGCTGTCAAGGCCGACCTGGAAGACGCCCGCGGGGCCGCGAACGCTTATTTGAACGCCGAGTTGGAGCGCTGGAAACACGATACCCAGGAACGCGTCCGCGGCGCCGAGCGCGCGGCCTCCACGGACACCGCCGCTCTCGAGAAGGCAGTCGCCGTCTCGCGGGCAACCTACGAGAAAGCGGAAAAAGCCATACAAAGCGATGCGACCTCATGGAAGAACGCCTTCGAGGCAGCGCTCAAGGCTGCCGAACAGGAACGAATCATCGCCGTACAGACACTGACAGAAGCG
>SPCK01000323.1 GCA_004525355.1 Spirochaetales bacterium | reverse complement strand
TTCGATAAGCGCGTTGACCTGGTTCGTAACGGTCGATTTATCCAAGGCCAGCCGATCGGCCAATGCGACCCTGCTACTCCGGGGATGCTTCCAGACGGATCTGAAGATCCGCGCCGCTGTATTCATGTCACCCTGCCTGGCACTCACACTATGCCTCGCTTCCCGTGATTTGTTGGTTGATTCTACCAACCAACTGTGGTATACCATGAGTTTTGACCAACGTCAATACAAAATTTATTTAAAAATTTCACAGGGCGGAAAACCATCACCGCGCTATACTCTGGAGGCATCATGATACTGATTGACTTGGGCGGCACCTGGACTCTCAAACGACCCTCTGACGGCAGCACCCGACCGATTGCCGTACCCGGTGACATTGCGAGCGCGCTCCTGGATTCCGGCGAACTCAGCGATCCCTATCGCGGGCAAGCCGAGCTGGACGCGCTATGGATCGGTAGGGAAGACTGGATCATCGAGCGCGAATTGACACTCGGCGCGCCCTTCCTGGACCATGAGCGGATATTTCTGGAAGCAGACTCGATCGACACGATCGCCCAGGTTACCTTCAACGGGACGGTCATCGGGGAAAGCCGAAATATGTTCACCCGGTTCCACGCCGACATCACCGGGTTGGCCCGCCCGGGAGTGAATACCCTGTGTATTCTGATTCGGTCGCCAGAACTGTCCGCCCGCGCAGCGGCGGCCGAACTGCCCTACCCCGTTCCCGCTTCCGTCTATCCTGTTTCATCGCCGCACCGCAACCTGATCCGCAAGGCCCAATGCATGTCCGGTTGGGACTGGGGCCCCTGCATCATGACCGGCGGCGTATACGACGGCATCCGGCTCGCGGCTCTTGACGGACCACGGGTGCTCTACGCCAACGCCCGGCCGGTTCGAGGCCCAGACGGGTGGAAGCTCGCCTGCGACTTCACGCTCGACGCGGCGCGCACGGAGGAATCGATCCTGGGCGCATCGATCATGGGGATGCGCGTCCAGACGACGGCAAAGGCTTCGGTCGGAATCTCGACACATCGCCTCGAGCTCGACGTGCCCGATCCGGAACTGTGGTGGCCTGTCGGATATGGCCGCCAGACCCTGTACGAGGCTCGACTGGAGGTATCCACCCCCGAACGGCCTGAGAATGTCCAGGCAATCGTCAAGCTGGTCGGATTCCGGGAAATCCGCTTGGTCAACGAACCGGATGACGCGGGTCGCTCCATGGCTTTCGAGGTAAACGGAAGAAGGATATTCGCCAAGGGGGCCAATTGGATACCACAGGACGCGCTACCGTCGCGCTGGAGCGATGACCGCGCCAAGGGACTCCTGGACTCTGCACTCCAGGCCAACATGAACATGATCCGCGTCTGGGGCGGCGGCCGCTACGAGAGCGATGCGTTCTACGACCATTGCGACAGGACGGGCCTGCTCGTCTGGCAGGATTTCATGTTCTCCTGCGCGACCTACCCGTCCGACGAGGACTTCCTGTCCACCGTCGCCGCCGAGGTACGCCACCAGGTCAGGCGCCTTTCTGACCACCCATCGATCGCGCTGTGGTGCGGCAACAACGAGGACCTGGGTGCCATCGCTTGGTTCGACGAAACGCGGCGGCATCCCGCACGATATATCGAGGACTACGAACGGCTCAACGAAGGCGTTATCGGCAGGCTGGTCAGGGAGTTGGATCCGGACCGTCCGTGGTGGCCAGGCTCGCCTTCGGCCGGGGCGGGTGACTACTCGGACAACTGGCACTCGGACGCGTCCGGCGACATGCACTACTGGTCGGTGTGGCACGAGGGCAAGCCTTTCAGCGCCTACCTTGAGGTCCGGCCGCGCCTCTGCTCCGAATTCGGCTTCCAGTCCCTGCCTTCAAGTCAATCGGCGCGCAGCTTCGCCGATGGGGAACAGCTCAGCGTCACCAGCCCGGTCATGGAACGTCACCAGCGCCACCCGAAAGGCAACGAGCTCATCCTGTCCACCATGCACCGGTACTTCCGGATGCCAGCCGGCTTTACCCAGACGCTCTACCTGTCCCAGGTGCAACAGGCGATGGCGATAAAAACCGCCGCCGAATACTGGCGCAGCCTGATGCCCCATTGCATGGGGGTCCTGTACTGGCAACTGAACGACGTTTGGCCCTGCTCCAGTTGGTCGAGCGTCGAGTATGACGGCAGGTGGAAACTCCTGCACTACGAGGCGCGACGGTTTTTCGCTCCGATCTTGCTGGCCCTGATCGTCCAGGGAGAAACGGTACGAGCGTCGCTTGTCAATGAATCCGGGAACCCCATCAGCGGTGAACTGCTCGTGGCTTTGCGCGATTTTACCGGATCGGTCATTTCTGAATTCCGCATGGCCTGCCGGATTGAAGGCGACGAGGCGCGGGACATCTGGGAAACGACGCTTTCAGGGTTACCCGCCGCGGTCGATCGCTGTTTCGCTACCGCTGAATTCCTGCCCGACCCGGGTAGCCAGGCCCCGGAGCGCGCCTGGACCTTCCTGACCGAGCCAAAACGATGCTCGCTGCCTTCGGCGACGATACGCGCCGTGCCGCGAACCGACGGCAACGACCCTGAGTCGCCGGAACTCGTCCTGTCTACGGATGCGCCCGCCTTTTATATACTGCCCGAATTCGAGGGCCACGACGGCTATTCCAGCGAAGCGGGCTTCCTGCTCCTGCCCGGAGAGCGTCAGTCGATCCACTACGTTCCCGCGAGCGGTGAAATCCCGCCTGAGGCGCACGCATTGACCTCCAGCGTACGTTTCATGCACCTGCGCGCGAGCTACGATTGAACCTGCGTCCCCGGATCCAGGATTCCGGACATTGCAGCCGGGCACGCGCACTGTACCGACGGCGCATCTCATGGTACCCTGATCGCTGAACGCGGAGGGACAGGCATGCACCATGGAAAATCCCAAGCCAGGCAGACAGCCCTTGAACGGAGAGATTATCGATGATTCCCTTCGTCATTCATGCTGCCTTCCTTGCCGGCTGGGACGCGATGATTATTCTTGCCATGTTGAATGCCGCCATCCTGGTACCCACCGTGGCGTTCGTCCTCGTCCCGACGATAGCGGGCGCGCCCGTCTGGCTTGGTTTCGCGGGGCTGGGACTGTGGATGCTCATGGCTGTCATTTGGTGGTCCGTGTGCGTCTATGCGCTCAAGGGCGTCGACTCAGGCGATTCCCCGAGCGTCGCTTCCATGCTGGCGGCGACCCGGTCCGCGCTGGTTCCCGGTCTGCAGCTCGTTTTTTTCGGCCTGCTGCCGGTGCTCGCGCTGCTTTTTGGCGCGCTCGTTT
>SPCK01000205.1 GCA_004525355.1 Spirochaetales bacterium | reverse complement strand
TTCGGACAGTACCATCCACCTGAACAACCGGGGAATATTCAATCGATTTCTCACCAGGGTGGGAGCGGCCGAAAAATCCGTGGAGATCCTTCGTGTCGTGGACAAGCTGTCCAAGATCGGCGTTGAAGAAACCCGCTTGCAGCTTGCCGCCCTGACCGGCGAATCCACGGCGGACGAGATGCTTGAGTACATCAGTGGTGGATCCGATTTTGGTGCTACCCTCGATCGTATCGTGCGCCTTGCCGGCGGTTCCAACCCCGATTCGGACCGCCTTTCCCAAATCCGTGACATGGCCGAGGCCTGCGGCATCGCGGACGCCTTGGTGTTGGCTCCCAGCATCACTCGCGGTCTGGATTACTATACGGGCGTCGTGTTTGAAACCTTCCTGGACGCCATGCCGGAAATCGGCTCGGTATGTTCGGGCGGCCGCTATAACGACCTGGCCTCGCTGTATACCAACCAGAAGATGCCCGGCGTCGGGGCGTCGGTCGGCATTGACCGATTGCTGGCAGCCCTTGAAGCCCTTGGCAAGACAAGCGGCACGACCGGATCGACGAGAGTCGTCGTCCTCAATCTCGACGACGATATCGGCACCGAATATCAGGCGGCAGCGGCGGCGCTCAGAGCGGCCGGCATCGCCGCCGAAGTATTTCCCGAGCGGCGCAAGCTGGGCCAGCAATTCAGCTACGCCGAAAAGAAGGGCGCTGCCTGGGCGCTGGTTCGCGGAGCCGACGAGAAGCAAAAGGGCGTATGGGTCCTGCGCGACATGGCCACACGCGCGGATACGGAATACGCTTCGGTCCACGAGATCGTGGAGGCGCTGATCTCCGATGGGGCGCGTGCGTGAGGAAAGCGGCCGATCCACGGGTTGTCGCCTGCCTCGCGACACTCGTTTTCGTCCTGTCGTCGGCCTGTGCGGTCAACCCGCCAGGAATCTCGTCTGAAAGCCATCGGCTTATCGTCATGGCCGACGGGCCGAACGGCGCGCGTTCCGAACGGCTGTCCATCTTCCTGGCTGTATCCGACAAGGATGGCCTCTCCGACCTCGATCGCCTGTTCATCCTACACGACGAGTCCGAGTTGTCCTGGACGCTGACGCCCGACACGTGGCAGGTGCGAGAGGAAGGCTCGAGGATTTCCGTGGGATCCAATGGCCTTTCGCCGCCGTCGGGCAATGCCCTGCCACGAGGCCGATACCGGGCCCTCCTGTATGACCTCGCCGGAGAGCGGGCCGATTACACATTCACGGTATCCGCGCCAAATACCGCTGATTATGCCTTGCCATCACTGTCACTGGACCGGAACACCGTCAGGATCGACTCGCCCTATCCGACAAACACGGCCTTTTTTCTGGATTCCGGCGGCAACGTCACCAGGACCGTCGCCGTCAAGCCAGGCAGTATCGATCTGGATACCCTGTGGGGCGACGGCGCATGGCGCTCGGACGCCGACTACCTGGCCGTGTATGGCCTGGATCCCGGATCTGAATTAGGATTGTTCTCATGGAAGATACGACTACCGGATTGAAACAGAAAAGCCCGTTGTCTGCCCGGGATATCGGCATACGGAGCTATGTCGTTCGCTCGGGGCGGATGACGGATATGCAGAAAGACGCATTGCAGAGCCTGTATCCGAAATACGGCCTCGACTGGAACCCGGATCTGCTTCTGAACGAGCAGGCCCTGTTCGGAACGAATGGCCATCCCTTCATCGTCGAAATAGGATTTGGCATGGGATTGGCCACCGCGGATATTGCCGCCGCCCTGCCTGACCATCGCTTCCTGGGTTTGGAAGTGCACGCGCCGGGCGTGGGAAAGCTTATGTCGGAAATGGAGAAACGAACCATCCGGAATATTCGGATATGCCGGCACGATGCCGTCGAGGTTGTGGATTCCATGCTCGCTCCGGATAGTGTCGATGGCTTTCACGTGTTCTTTCCCGACCCCTGGCCCAAGAAGCGGCACCACAAGCGCCGCATCATGAACCAATCGTTTGTCGCGTTGATGTCAAGCCGGCTCAAACCGGGAGGCTATCTGTACTACGTGACTGATTGGGAGGAGTACGCCGAGAGGACGCTTGAAACAATGGACGCGGAGCCGCTGTTGAAAAACGCTTGCGAGCGTTGGGCCGAGCGAGCGCCCTGGAGGCCAGTCACCAAATTCGAGCAACGTGCCATCAATGACGGCCGGCCGATCAGGGAACTGAGGTTCGTGCGCGTGTAACGGGGGCCATGCTGGTCCGGACGGCCCGTGATCGGCCGCCCGTCGGCATCAAAACAGCGCACGCGATGCTCTCACGGCGCTCAAGTGTCGTACTTGTTGCTATTTCTTGAATTTGCCCTTGGATGTATCCACCCTGGCCTTGAGATCCTTGAAGGCCTTTGAGCCTGGCTTGATGCCGAGTTCGCGGGCCAATGCGCCCCAGCCCTTTGCCTTGTTCTTTTTGTACGTTTCCACGACGAACCCGAAGCTCTTGCCCGACAGCTTTGCCAGCGCCGCTGCGAGATACAGTTCCGCCGGTTGAAGTGCCGCCGCCTGAACCTGTAGCTCGATGCGGGCGACCCCCCACTGGAGGCTCACTTCGGCGTAGAATCCGTTGATGTCGAGCTTGGCGCTCGCATTGAGCTCGTTCAGCGACGCGTCGAGCTTGGCGTCTCCCGTTGAGAATCTGACCGTCTGGGCAGAGACGGCGCAGATCGCCGCTATGCTCAGGAATATCCACAAGCCTGTTTTTTTCATTTGTTCACGCTCCCTATCGGCGCTAGCCGATCCATGAGATGAAGCAGGCTGCTTACAAACTGCGGATGCAGATTGTAAGCAGCTACCTTTTAACGCAATTGCGCAGCATACCGCAAGGAATGCGAGCAATTGCATAGGGTGATGGCAAAGTAACCGACTTTGTCAGCACCCTATTAGTCGGGCCATACGGCCTGCGACGAGCTTCAACTGAAGAATCCCGACAGCTTGCGGTACAGCCCGCCGACGCGTTCTTTCTGCTCGTGGGTCGCTTTCTCGGCAACCTCGTCGATAAGCGTCTCCAGGCTCGAGATGCTCTCGTTGAGGGCTGTATGGAAGCCGCGCGATACACGGAACCAGTAGCTGCCCTCGCCGTCAGTGAACAACGCGACGAAACCGAGCTCCGGATGTTTGGGCTTCCAGTACGATACCTGCAGGACATGGTCGAGCACCTTGACCAGCGAATCCATGTCCTCGTGCACGTTGAACATCTTTTTCTTCGGCCAGTCGCGCTTCAGGTCCGTGTCGGGCTCAAGCCAATGCGCCACCCGCAGGATGGTCTCGAGCTTCTCACCGTCCATGAGCACCTTGTGATCCACCTTGACCACGCCGAGCATGCCATTATAGCCTTCTGCGGCATCGACGCCCAGGCCGTCCCTGGCCTTCCTGAAACTGTCCCATACGAGGATCGCCTTCTTGCGTTTCTTGTCCTGGACGATTTCGAATATCTCGCTCCCGATCTTGATCCGATTGGTAAAGTCCCGCTGCTCGTCCCTGGCCGTTGCCTTGCGCCGATCCGGTCTGCCGGCTTCGGGTCCCGACGGGATGAGGGCCTGTTTCCTGCCCAGCAGGGTCTCCGCCACGATAGGCGATATACGCGCCAGCATCGAGCGTTTGAGCGGCGATACGCTCATCGCGTACATGCGCGTGGTCCGCACGATTTCTCCGGCGACGATAAAGTCGGGGTTCTCCTTGAACATGACCGAGCCGGGGTGTATCTGAACGCGCTCGGCCATCAGCGTCCGGAACAAGCCACGATCCTGCCTGGCACATACGAATTGGATAAGGCCGCGGCTGACCGCGCACAGATAGTCGTCAATCGAACCCCCGGACGCGATCGGGACGCCCAGGTCCGAGACGATCATCTCTATTTGTTCCTTGATGCGGGCGATCTCGAGCATCGTGCGTTCGTCCAGGTAGCTGCGCTCGCAGAATTTGGGCTTGCTCTTCGCGTCGCGGAATGATTTGAACATGCCCAGATAGGATACGAAATCCCCCGCTGGATCGCGGAACGCGTGGTGGGCGCGACGGGCTTCCATCTCCTCCCCGGGCGGCAGCACATAGGGACTCATGGTCGAGAGGAAGGCGGCCGCCACGACGGTTTCCTCGACGACGTCGGGATACTTGAGGACGGCTTCCACGATCATGCGCGACAGGCGCGGCAACAGGGGAAAGGCGCACATCATCGTGCCGATGCTCGAAAGCGTACGGTCGGGATTGAATGCTTCCAGCAGATTCAGCACTTCCATCGCGCCGACGATGCCTGAACGGGCCGGCTTGGAGATGAAGTCGAATCGCTCGAAATCGGTAATGCCCAGTTCTGCCATCCGCAGGACGACCTCGGATAGGTCCGTGCGGTAGATTTCTTCCATGGTGAACAGGGAGCGATTCTCGAAATCGTCCCTGCCGTACAGTCGGTAGCAGAAGCCCGGCGCGGTCCGTCCCGCTCTACCCTTGCGCTGGTTGCATGACGCCTTTGAGATGGGCACCTGTACGAGGCTGGCGGTATAAGTCTTGGGGTTGTAGAAATTGAGCTTGGCCTGTCCCGAATCGATGACGCTCGTCACGCCGTCGATGGTAACGCTGGTCTCGGCGATGTTGGTGGAAATGATCACCTTGGTCTTGCCCGCAGGGGCCTTGTCGAATACGCGCTGCTGCTCGTCCTTGCCCAGGCGTGCGTACAACGGGAC
>SPCK01000177.1 GCA_004525355.1 Spirochaetales bacterium | reverse complement strand
GCTCAGGGCGAAAATACCACATCGAGATCGACCGCAGCCTCGACCATGACGCCCTCCAATGCCCCGCGGAATTCGACTGTCGTGGACGAGCGCATCGGTGGAAGGACCATTCGTTCCTACCGGAACGGCCAGGCGGCCACCTACACGGTGCTGGAGAATGGTTTCCGCTTCCAGACCAAGACCGGCGCCGTTCGGTATATCCGGGGAGGCAACTTCCGTTCCGCCACCGGCATCGAGGATGCGGCGCTCGTCGAACGGTACATGGCGGCCGACCAGGACGGTTCGGGCAAGCTGTCGTTCGCCGAGCTTGAGGCGTTCCAGAAGGTGATCTACCGGGGCTTCCGGTACCAGAACAACGACTACGCGTTGCGCCCGGACCGATTCCTGGCCGCTGGCGGCGGCGACTGCGAGGACTTCGCGCTGTATACCGCCGGCCTGCTCCGTTTCTGGGGCTGGGAACCGTACATCGCGTCGTTCGCTCCATCGGGGTACGGAAGCGGGCATGCCGTCTGTTTCTCCTACGAGGCGGGCTCCTTCCCTTCGACGTATTCCTTTTACACGATCTCCTCTTGGACCGCCGATGACGGCAGCGCGCTCAAGCCCGGGCGGTACATACCGATCGATTACGAACTCGTGGGCGGACTCACGGACGCGGTGGGAAAGGGATGGAAACTACGCGATGTCTACCGGCCCGAAGCAATCTACGGGATGAAAATGTGACGAAGGTTACGTAACCGCGAAACGATAGTTACGCGGAAAGGCCGCTGGATGCATTCGATTTGCATCAATTCCTTTTCCAATTGGAGGCCATCATGCTGTTCACAGAAACATATACCGATGTCCGGCACGATTTCATCACCGTCTGGGATGCCTGCACCGTCGACTATAAAAAGTGGCAATGGAGTCCGTTCCAGATTCTGGCCGAGAACGGTTACCAGTATATCCGTGGGTTGCTAAACGAAAACCAGTTGCTCCTGTTCTCCAGCAGCTTGTTCCCCGACATGGAGAACGAGGACGGCCCCCGCCCCCGTCCAACAAGCGCGGATGAATGGCAGGTACTGTTCTTCCAGTATTTCCGTGCGCTCAGGGAGGTCGGCAGGAAGCAACCCGATCCGTGCACCGCCGAGTGGGAGAACCTGGAGAGCTTTTCGCGCATGTTCATGGCCGTGAAGTCCCGCACATCTCCTGCATAGAAGCGTCATGACTGAGCGGCATGATCAAGGCGCCTATGCATACCCGGCGGCGTGCACCCCTTGAAACCTTATTTGCCTATCCGGTTTCCCTCGTCAATGCCTACAAATCCTTGGCCGTAGATTCCACGACCAGTATAGTTGCGGTTCTCCAGGTTCACCCGGTCGTTATCCTGTATGGTGTTGCCGGAGAAATCGAGGAAACCCATGTTCTCGATGCCGTCGGCTCCCGAAACGGCAGTATTGCCCGTAACTGTGCAGCCGACGAGGACGAGGTCGCCGCGGACATGGATGCCACCGCCGGGGTCCCCGGACCTGTTGCCCTTGATCACGCAATCGTAGATGGTTGCCCGGGATTCGCATGCCACGAAGATGCCTCCGCCCTTGCGATTGGTCGAATTGCCCGAAACCTCGGTGCTGGTCATGGTGAGGATGGCACCTGGTTCGTTCTTGATGCCACCGCCGCTCCCGGTGCAGCCAACGCCGGTTATGACTTCTTCCTGGTTCATGGTCAGGCCAGTATTCCCACTGAAGAGGCAACCGCTTACGGTTGCCCGCCCGCGATTGTCCATGCCGACACCGTACAGGGCTGCGTTGTCCATGACTCGGCTGTCCGCCAGCCTGAGGGTCCCGAGATTGAGGATACCGCCGCCACGACGCAGTATTTTTGTCGCCACGCCATGGCGGATCGTGACGTCCTGAATGAGAGCATCCACACCTTCCGCTATGGTGAATATCCTGTCAGGAGCCGTTCCCGGTTCCGCGGCACCCTGTATGATGGTGCTTTCCGCTCCAGCACCGATGATACTGGCCGGGCGTTCTACCATGATATCCCATTCTGTGTAGATACCCGCCTTGAGGATAAAGCGAGTGACCTCTTCCGGGGCCGATGCCAGGGCCTCTTTAAGGGACGCATAGTCTCCTCCGTCATGGGCGATGAGGACGGTGTCGGCCCGACCGGACCCGTCAGCATTGGCTACAGCAGAGGCTTCATTTTGGACAGCACACGACTGGAGGACGAGGACTGAAATCCCGAGGGCGAGCATACGGAGTACTGCAAGGCTCGCGGAGCCGCTCTTCATGCTTCCAGTATAAAGGCATTACCCACCAGCTGTAAATTATTTTTATCATGTAACGGTTTGAAGGGGACCCCTGGAAGGCGGGCGCTACTTTTCATCGAGGTTGGAAGGACTGCGGGCCGAATGCAACTCTATTTTGACGTCTTTGCATCGGGCGACACGGAGGAGCGGAATGACGGACCCAGCCCGGCTACGCTGGTTGGCCTCGGATTCCGGATGTTCCGTCAGAAGAGGCCCAGGCCAGATGGCGCACGCGAGGGAAAGTTCGGTATAGTGAAATCATGAAGAAACGCCGGTATGCCAAAACAATGATTCTCCTGATTTGTGCATTCGCGCTCATTTCGATAACCGTGCTTGGCCAAAAGGCCGGTACGCCGACGACTGAAGTCTATCGGATACCGCCATCGACAAAGAGTATCACAGCCCTGTCGGCCAGGATACAATCGATGACGCCCGTGGTCGTCGTGAGGATCGTCGACGGGGACACGATCGTCGTATCGTTCAACGCGGGTACCGGACTTGGACTGAAGGAGAAGGTACGGCTCATCGGCGTCGACACTCCCGAGACGGTGGACCCGCGAAGGCCAGTCGAGCGTTTCGGAAAAGAAGCCACCCGATTTGCCCAGGAGCGGCTCCTGAACCGAACGGTGCGCCTGGCATTCGAGTCAAAACTCCGGGACTACTACGATCGGCTCCTTGCCTATGTCTTCCTCGAGGACGGTACCTGCTTCAACCTGTCGATCGTCGCCGAAGGCTACGGCTTCGCGTACACCAAGTACCCGTTCTTGTTCATGGACGACTTCCGCGAGGCGGAGCGTATCGCGCGCGCCGGCAAACACGGCCTGTGGAACCAGTAGCGGGCAGGGCTCCCCGTGTATCCGGGCTCAGAAGCCGTCCAGATTCCCCTGTCTCTCGTTGAAGATCGTAACAGCCACTTCCACGATGCGTGGATGGAATTGCGAACCGGACCCTTCCTTGATGATGGAGAAGGCCTGATCCGGCGTCATCGCGGGACGATAGGAGCGATTGCTTGTCATGGCATCGAATGCGTCCGCGAGCCCTATCACATACGCCCCAAACGGAACCGCGTCTCCGGAAATACCTTCAGGGTAGCCCTTGCCGTCGAATCGTTCGTGATGGTAGTAGGCGAGTTCCGCAATGCGTTCGAATCCCTGTATCTCGCTGAGTATCTTTCGTGAGTTCGCGGTGTGCATTTGGACGATCGCAAATTCCTCTTTGGTCAACCGTCCGGGCTTGCGAAGTATATCGCTGGGAATTCCGAGCTTGCCGACGTCATGAAGAATGGCGGCAGTGCCGATCTCAGATACTTCCGCGTCCGAAAGGCCGAGCCGCTTTGCGAGTGACCGACTGAACCCGACTACCCGATGCGAATGCCCCTCCGTATACTTGTCCATCACCTCGATCGCGGAAACGAGAGCATCAACGATTTCCTTGTACCTACGGGTTTCCCGCTCCTGTTGAAGCTTCTGGGTGTAGAACTGGGAAATAAGACGGGCGTAGAATTTAAGCACCTTGCGCGAAAGGCTTGAGAAACCGTCATCGCTGAAATTTTCTAGACAAATGAGTCCCTGCGTCTTTCCTTCGACCTTGATCGGCGCATAGAGCGAGGAAAATCCGGACAGCGTGCCCAGTTTCCGGAAAATCTCAAGGGTTTCAGGGGAGAAATGCGCAGGATCCCGACCTGTGATTCGAGTCTCGAATGCATCGATCGAAGAATCCCTTTCTATATGGAAATCGATAAAAGCCTCAGCGACGCCGAAAGCCAGTCGTGAAAGTAGGTCGAAATCGTAACCGCGGCAGAACACAGGCCTATACTGCTCGCCGACAAGTTCATAGAGCGAGCCTTTCTGGGCCTCCGGTATCAGCCCGAATACGGACTCGAAAGCCTCCTTGAGAAACTCAGCTTTATCCAGTTTTCCCAAACCTTCAAGGGAATCGATAATGACCGAGATATTGTCATAAAGACGGTCGTCTTCTCGTCTCTTGGGAGTACGTTCCTCGTCGCGCCCTATCGAACTTGCCATTGTTACCTTTATTATTCTACGATATCACAAGCAGGCCTTGTTACAACAATGTGATTCTATACAAATCTAATCGCCAGTTTAGAAATTCCCTGCTCCGAGTCAGATAGAGCCATCCGTTGCGCTATCACAGTACCATACAGCAACACCCGCCTTCCAGTCCCTCCAGACGACGTCCATCCTCCCGTATTTCCTTTCATTGAATAGAAGCGCCCATCCATCATGAAGCCGGGAGCGGTCTTCTTGCAGGTTTCTGGGGCTGTATCCTCCGGCCGGTAGGGGGCAGGCCTGTGCCATGGAGACTACCCGTTTCCCGCTGGCAGAACCAGCCTATCCAATGGAGCGCTCATCATTCCGGCCAGCGTGAAGATCACTACCGCCGCAGGCTGTCCCTTCCGCTCGGCGTAAAGATCCTTCTTCATGAGCCACGCTATCCAGAAGAATAGCGCCAACGCATTGGTACCCGTTATGGCGTTGATATTCAAGGCAGCACCCATATCATCTATCCCATACCGGGCTAATCTGGCAGACAATCGCGGTGCATGACTCTCGAGCCGACAGTCCCTTTATTTCGATCTTTCGATCCCCTCCTACCATTTCGTAACCGAAGTTCCGTAACGGCGGACCTCACGGTACATTCCGGGAGAATCGATAGCCATCCAGATCATTCTGCATCAACGCGTTTTCCTCCAATCGGTATCACCATATTGAAGGACAAGCAATCAGGCAGGCAATTCCATTTGGTCGGGATTAAAAACTATCCATTCAGAGAAACGGCACAGACTTGGCACGGTCATTGCTTTATATATTTTAGAATCATATCTGAAAGGAACTCTGATGAAAAAACGCATTCTTCCCTTGGTCGCGCTGGTCTTCGGCATTCTTCCCTTGATGGCATGCGCCACGATCATGAAAGGATCCG